>JBFGHF010000274.1:0-5930 GCA_041578355.1 Acidobacteriota bacterium | reverse complement strand
GTCTCCAAACCTCCGGTCTCCCGCCGGGCGTGTGGTCGTGAGTGAACCAGCTTTTGGAATTGTAGCGCTTGGTCCCGCGGCCGCGCCTGGTGAGCGGTTTTGCCGCTCTCCGTCGTCCGCCACAGTTTCAGGCTCTGTGGAAGCATGGGAGTTTGGTCATTTGATACTATTTACAGCTCGACAGATCCGCTTGTGGGGGCCCTCCTGTTAGCCCGATCCAAGAGGGAGCAGACGCAGAATGACGCGCAGGTTAGCACTGTTCTGGTCGACCATCGGACGCAAGTTCGTCATGGCCGCCACCGGCCTTTTGATGGTCGTCTTCTTGATCGGTCATCTCTCGGGGAACCTGCTTCTCTTTTTGGGCGATCCGGGACCGTTCAACGAATACGCACACCTGCTGGAGAGCACGGGCTGGCTTCTGGTCGCCGTGGAGATGGTGCTGCTGGCCTTTTTCCTGGGGCACGTCATCGCCGGCATTCGGATCATCCTGGAGAACCGCCGGGCCCGCGCCGAATCGTATCAGCGTTATCGAAGCTCGGGACGCAGCAGCAAACAGACGCTGTCGTCGAAGACCATGATCTGGACGGGTATCGTTCTGTTTGCCTTTACGGCTCTGCACCTCTACACCTTCAAATACGGCCCCGGCGTCGCCGAGGGGTATGTGTTTGCCACCGAGAACGGGGCCATACGCGACCTTTATCGGTTGGTCGACGAAGTCTTTCAGAAGCCGGTCTATGTGATCTGGTACGTCGCGGCCATGATTCTGTTGGGTTTTCACCTGCGCCACGGATTCTGGAGCGCTTTCCAATCCCTGGGCCTGCACCATCCTCGTTGGGAGTCGAAGATTCTATGGGCGGGGTATCTGATTGCGGCAGTGCTGGGAATCGGGTTTCTGGCGATGCCCCTTTGGATCTACCTCAAGGGAGTGATGGGATGAAGTTGGACGCCAAGATCCCCGCCGGGCCTCTGGAAAGAAAGTGGGAGAAGCACCGCTTCGAGATGCGACTCGTCAACCCCGCCAATAAAAGAAAGCACACGCTGGTGGTCGTGGGCACCGGACTGGCGGGCGGCGCCGCCGCCGCCAGCCTGGCCGAGTTGGGGTACAACGTCATCAACCTCTGCATTCAGGATTCCCCGCGCCGCGCCCACAGCATCGCCGCCCAGGGCGGCATCAACGCCAGCAAGAACTACACCAACGACGGTGACAGCGTCTTTCGCCTCTTTTACGACACCATCAAGGGAGGCGATTACAGGTCGCGCGAAGCCAACGTCTATCGACTCGCCGAAGTCAGTTCGAACATCATCGATCAGTGCGTCGCCCAAGGCGTTCCCTTTGCGCGGGAGTACGGCGGTTACCTGGCCAACCGTTCCTTCGGAGGAGCACAGGTGTCGCGGACCTTCTACGCCCGGGGCCAGACCGGTCAACAGCTTTTGCTCGGAGCCTACGGCGCTTTGATGCGTCAGGTGTCGGCCGGGAAGGTCAAGCTGCTGCCCCGACGCGAAATGCTCGACGTGGTCGTGGCCGACGGCAAGGCCCGCGGCATCGTGGCCAGAAACCTGGTGACGGGTGAAATCGAAAGTTACGCCGGAGATGCCGTGATTCTCTGCACGGGTGGCTACGGCAACGCCTATTACCTCTCCACCAACGCCGTCAATTCCAACGTCACGGCCGCGTGGCGTTGTTACAAGCGGGGCGCCCTTTTCGCCAATCCCTGCATGACCCAGATCCATCCGACTTGCATACCGGTGAGCGGAGACCATCAATCCAAGCTGACTTTGATGAGCGAAAGCCTGCGAAACGATGGCAGAGTCTGGGTCCCCCGACGGGAGGGAGACAAGCGCCCTCCGTCGGAGATTCCCGAAGCGGAGCGCGATTACTACTTGGAGCGCCGCTATCCCGCCTTTGGAAATCTGGTGCCTCGCGACGTCGCATCTCGGGCGGCCAAGGCGGTTTGCGACGAAGGCCGCGGCGTGGGAGAGACGGGACTGGCTGTTTATTTGGACTTTGCCGACGCCATCAAGCGGCTGGGCGAGAGCGTGATCCGGGAAAAGTACGGCAATCTTTTCGACATGTACAACCGCATCACGGGAGAGGACCCCTACCACGCCCCGATGCGAATCTTTCCGGCCGTACACTACACGATGGGCGGGCTGTGGGTGGATTACAACCTGATGAGCACCATCCCGGGACTGCACGTGATGGGCGAAGCCAACTTCTCGGATCACGGCGCCAATCGGCTGGGAGCCAGCGCACTGATGCAAGGTTTGGCCGACGGCTACTTCATCATTCCCTACACGGTGGGCGACTATCTGGCTGGCACCCGATTGGAAAAGGTCTCCAGCGAGGACGAGCCGTTTCGGGAAACCGCCCGGCAAGCCCGCGGCCGACTGGAGAAGCTGCTCGCGATCGACGGCTCCCGCACTCCCCGCGAGTTCCACCGAAAGCTGGGACGGCTGCTCTGGGATTACGTGGGGATGTCACGCAACCAGGCGGGGCTCCGCAAGGCGCTGCAGCTGATACCCGAGCTGCGCGACGAATTCTGGCAAGACCTGCGGGTGCCGGGCAGCAACGACATGCTCAACAAGAACCTCGAATACGCCGGACGAGTGGCCGACTTCCTCGAATTGGGCGAGTTGATGGCGCTCGATGCCCTGGACCGCGATGAATCCTGCGGCGCCCATTTCCGTGAAGAGCATCAGACCCCCGAGGGGGAGGCCAAGAGGAGCGACGAGTACAACTTCGTCTCCGCCTGGGAGCACCAGGAAGACGACCAGCGACCGCTCCTGCACCGCGAACCGCTGTTCTTTGAATATGTGGAAATCAAGCAAAGAAGCTACAAGTGACAGTGGCGCGGCCTTCCAGGCTGCGCTTCCGGTCGGCTCGGAGGGCGCCCGTACCGCGCCCTTCCTGGCTGCGCTTCGGGCCAAGCCGAGGTTGGCAGTTCTTTCCGGGCACCGGCAGGACGCCCCACAACACGTAGAACCATGAGCAAGAAGATCAGGCTCCACCTCAAGATCTGGAGACAAGAATCGCCAAGCCGCTCCGGTAAACTGGTGGACTACGAAATGCCCCAAGTATCCACCGACATGTCCTTCCTGGAAATGCTCGATTCTCTCAACGAGGAACTGATCCTCAAGGGCGAAGACCCGGTCGAGTTCGACAGCGATTGTCGCGAAGGCATATGCGGAACCTGCGGACTGACGATCGACGGTGTGGCCCACGGGCCGGTGGCCGCCACCACGGCCTGCCAGTTGCACATGCGCTCCTTCCGCGATGGCCAGACGGTGGTCATCGAGCCCTTCCGGGCCAAGGCTTTTCCCGTGATCCGGGATCTGGTGGTCGACCGCAGTGCCTTCGACCGCATCATCGCCGCGGGAGGCTATATCTCGGCCAACACCGGCGCGGCGCCCGACGCCAACAGCATTCTGATCCCCAAGGACGCCGCCGAAAGCGCCATGGACTCGGCTGCCTGCATCGGTTGCGGCGCCTGCGTCGCGGCTTGCCCCAACGCCTCGGCGGCGCTGTTCACTTCGGCCAAGGTCGCTCAGTTCTCCCACCTCCCCCAGGGCCGCGTCGAGGCTGGCGAAAGAGTCCGAAGCATGGTGGCGCGGATGGACGAGGAGCAATTCGGGAACTGCTCCAATCATGCCGAATGCGAAGCCGTCTGCCCCAAGGAGATCTCCATCTCCAACATCGCCACGATGAGGCGGGAGTATCTGAAGGCCGGCCTGGTCTAAGAGCTTTTCACCACAGAGACCACCGAGCACACAAAGGGATTTCTCCGTGGTCTCGGTGCGCTCCGTGGTGCCGACCCTACTCCAACATGGGCTTGAACTCCTCTTCGGGGCGGGCGTGGAGCGAGCGCTCCATGATGGTGCGGGCGCAGCTGTTCCAGCGCAGGATCGCGTCGTCGTTGCCGGAGGGACGAATTTCAGCGGCTTTCTCGTACCAGTTCATCGCCTGACGCAGCTTTTCGAAGGCGTCGAAACCCGCACCGGGGACTTCCTGGCGCAGCTTGGCTCGGGCTTGTCTCTCCCAGACGATGCCAGTGTAGTAACGGCGCTCGTACTCGTCTTCGAGGCGTTCGACGACTTTGAAAGCCCTGTCCACCCGGTCGGCGACGCGGCGGCTGAATTGGTCGGTCAAGGCCAGCAGCAGGTTGATCAAGGCTTCGCGATGGTCGGGATGGACGCGGAGAATGTCGCGGCAGATGCTCTCCGCCTGTTCCGGTTCGCCGAGGAGCCGATAGCGCAGGGCCCTCTTCAAGGCGCGAGGCACCCCCTCCTCGGTCAGCGGCTTCAGTTCGAATTCCATGAAAGCTCCTTGCGGTCTGAAAAACTCTTGTTCGATCGGGACACCCGGCAGATCGTTGCTAAATCTTCAAGCTGTGACACCCAGCGTCGGGCGTGCCGCAGCAGTTTGCGGTCAAGGCTCAGCGTCCGCGAAGACGCCGCAGCAGGGCCTTGATCGGATCGTAAAAACGGTCCACCACCCGCTCCTTGAGCGGGATGATGGCGTTGTCGGTGATGGTGATCTCTTCGGGGCAGACCTTGGTGCAGCACTTGGTGATGTTGCAGTAGCCGACTCCGTAGGCTTGACGCAGTTCCTCCAAGCGGTCTTCGGTGTCGAGCGGGTGCATCTCGAGGGCGGCGACATGCACCAGGAAACGCGGGCCGATGAACTGGTCGTGCAGGTGGTGTTCGCGCAAAACGTGGCAAACGTCCTGACAGAGGAAGCACTCGATACACTTGCGGAACTCCTGGACCCGTTCCACGTCCTCCTGCATGACTCGCCAGCTGCCGTCGGAAGAATCCGGCGGACGCGGTTTGAAGGGCTTGATGCGCTCTTTGACTTTGAAGTTCCAAGAGACGTCCGTGACCAAATCCCGAATCAGAGGGAAGGTTTTCATCGGTTCAGTGACCACGGGCTCGTCCAGCGGGAGGTCGCTGAGGCGCGTCATGCACATCAGCCGGGGCTTGCCGTTGACCTCCGCCGAGCAGGACCCGCACTTTCCGGCCTTGCAGTTCCAGCGGACGGCGAGATCCGGCACCTGCTCGGCCTGGATCTGGTGAATCGCGTCGAGCACTACCATGCCTTCGGAAACCTCGGTGGAATAGTCCTGGAACGCACCGTCCTCAGTGGTTCCTCGCCAGACGCGAAAGGTGGCTCGAGCCATTACTGCATCTCCTTGATGATCTGCTGAAGCTCCGCCGGGATCTCCGGCACGGGTTCCTGCCGCACTTCCATGCTTCCATCTCCGGCTTTCTGAATCACGATATTGACCGTGGCGTGGGCGGCGTCCTTTTGCGGGTAGTCTTCTCTGAAATGGGCGCCGCGGCTTTCCTTGCGAAGCTCCGCGGCTCGAGCGATGGCCTCGGACACGATCAGCAGGTTCTTCAAATCGAGCGCCGTGTGCCAGCCGCTGTTGTATTCGCGATTGCCCGGCACACCCACAGCGCGGGCTCTGACCTTGAGCTTGTCGATTTCTCCGATGGCACGTTCCAACTCCTCCTGGCGCCGCACGATGCCCACCAAATCCTGCATGGTTTCCGTCAACGACTCCTGAATGGCGTAGGGCCACTCTCCGTTGCTCTGGCGTTCGAACGGCGCCAGGGCGTCGCTGACCGTCTCTTCGATCTGGTCCGCATTGACCTGGCCGCCGCCGTTTTGTGCGGCGTACTGAGCGGCGTGCTCGCCCGCCCGTTTTCCAAACACCAGGAGGTCCGAAAGCGAATTGCCGCCCAGGCGGTTGGCCCCGTGCAGCCCGGTGCCGCACTCCCCGGCGGCGAAGAGTCCCGGGACGGTGGACATCTGGGTTTCCGGGTCGACGCGAATGCCTCCCATGATGTAATGGGTCGTCGGACCCACTTCCATCGTCTCCTGGGTGATGTCGATACCGGCCAGTTGCGTGAACTGGTGATACATGCTG
>JBFGHF010000273.1:0-5930 GCA_041578355.1 Acidobacteriota bacterium | reverse complement strand
CTCCCGACTTTTACCCGCTGGCTATTCTCGAACACTACATCACGTTGTCGCTGCCCGAATGGGCGCGGGAGATTTCGGGTGACCGCCAGATTCAGGCCTCGGTCGAGCATCAAGCCCGCAAGATGCCCGGTTTTCTACAGGTGAGCCTGAAGGTTCCGACGCCTCAAGCAGGCGACTATGTGCGCAAGGTAGTGAGCGCTCTCGACGGGCTCGCCCGTGGGGAGGTCGAGCCATCCCGTTTCAGGGAAGCCCGAGATCTGGCTTTCCTGCAGGTATCAAACGCTCGGAACGACTCCCGGAAGCGCCTTTTCGATCTACTCGAGTCCAATCTCTACGAACTCGGAATGAGTCACTTGACCAATTACGGACTCCGATTGGACCGGGTTCGAGAGACTCATTTCGCTGCGGCGGTCAAGCGCTATTTTCCAGCGGAATCCTATCTTCTGATCGTGTCCGGAAAGGCCGAGGAACTGGAACCTCAGCTGCGCGATTTGGGCACCGTCACCATGTTGAACTAGCCTTCCGAGTTGCTCTATACTAGCTGCCGCGGTGTTCTTTTCAGAGTGGGCTTTAGCCCACTTTTTTTGTTTTGCGCAAAAGATCATGGACATTGCGGCCCGCACCGAAGAGCTGGTCACAGGGGCGGTCGAGTCCGAAGGATATGAGCTCGTGCACGTGGAGTTTCTCGACAGAGGTTCTGCTTCGGTGTTGCGTGTCTTCATCGACAAACCGGGCGGCATCAATCTGGGGGATTGCCAGAGAATCAGCCGTCATGTGAGCGTTTTGCTCGACGTGGAGGATTTGATCGACCATCACTACACACTGGAGGTCTCGTCTCCTGGGCTGGAGAGGCCGCTCTACAAGGCGGCGGACTATCTGAGATTCCGAGGGCGGGAGGTTAAATTGGCCACCACCTCGATGATCGAGAATCGACGGAATTTCAAGGGCATCCTGAAGGACTTTTCCGAGGGCGTGGCGACGCTCGACTGTCAAGGCGAAGTCTTTCGGATACCGATTGAGCAAATAAAAAAGGCGAACTTGGTCTACCGGTTCTGAGACCCGGGACGCATCGAGGTGCATTCCCAAGATGGCAAACCTGCTGAGCCAGACGATCGAACAAATCAGCCGCGAAAAAGGCATCGAGCCAGAGTTGATTCATGAAGCTTTGGAAGACGCCATGGTGGCCGCCGCTCGTAAGTACTTCAAGACGGAGGAGCATCTGCAGGCGCGCTACGATGCCGAGACCGGGACGATCGAGGTCTTCGCTGTCAAGAGAGTCGTCGATGAGGTGACGGACCCGGAATTGGAGATGGCGCTTGCTGAAGTTTTGGAAATCGATGAAACCTTTCAGGTGGGAGATTATGTCGAGATCCCGAAACCGACCCTCGAATTGGGGCGCATAGCCGCGCAGACCGCCAAGCAGGTCATTTTCCAGAAGGTCCGCGAGGCGGAGCGCGAGATCGTCTTCGAGGAATTCTCGGGACAGATCGGCCAGATCGTCAACGGCATCGTGCGCCGCTTCGAGGGACGCGACATGATTCTGGACATCGGGCGCACCGAGGCCATCATGCCCTTTCCCGAACAGTCGCGAAACGAGCAGTACAAACAGGGTGATCGCGTCCGAGCCGTCATCATCCGGGTTCATCGCCTCTCCAAAGGTCCGCAGATCGAAGTATCTCGCTCCGACCCCAGCCTGCTGATCCGACTCTTCGAAATGGAGATTCCGGAGGTCTACGACGGTACGGTCGTGATCAAGAACGCGGTCAGGGAAGGAGGCGAGCGGGCCAAGGTGGCTGTCGCCAGCCGTGACGACGCGGTCGATCCGGTGGGCGCCTGTGTGGGGATGAAGGGCAGCCGGATCAACTCGGTCATCCGGGAATTGAAGGGTGAGAAAATCGACATCATCCAGTACTCGGACGACATAGTCGATTACACGGTCAACGCCCTCAACCCGGCCCGTATTTCCAAGGTGCTGATCAGCGACGCCGTCAACAAGGTGCTGGAAGTGATCGTTCCCGAGGACCAGCTCTCCCTGGCGATCGGAAAGAAGGGACAGAACGTCCGCTTGGCTTCCCGTTTGCTCGGATGGGAGATCGACATCAAGAGCGAGGAAGAAAAGAAGCGGGAGATCCTGGACCAGATGGATCAGCTCACCGTCCGCGAAGTCGATTATGCCCTGGAGAACCTGACCATCGGCGCCAAGACGCAGGAGCGGCTCGTGGAAGCCGGTGTCGATTCGGTGCGCGAGTTGGCCGCTCGTTCTCCCGAGGAGTTGATGGAGATCCCCGGGATCGGCGCCAAGACCGCTCCCAAGCTGATCGAAACCGCCGAAGCTTTCCTGGCCGCCCAGGAGGAGGGTGAAGAAGAGGAAGCGGTTGAGCAGGAAGAGCCGGCAACGGCCGAGGAGCCTTCCGTCGAAGCTGCTCAAGAAGAGACGGCCGAAGCGGAAGTCGGTGGAGGGGAAGCAGGGGAAGAAGAAAAGCCGGAGCCGGTCGAGCCGCAGCCTGAAGTCGAGTGACGGGCAGGTCGAAGCCCCGAGTGGGGGCCGCGTCACTCATCCTATCGCCAGATTGGATTACAATAGGGGCGTCGGAGTGTCCGTCAGATCAAGGATGGCAGGTTTTTTCGGGCAAATGCTGTTTGCAAAAAAGGGCGCTCCTCCGCCGCGCGGCGGGAGGCGAGAGTAATTGATGTCGACTGAATTGAGCACCGAACAGATCACGGTCAGTGAGCTCGCGTCGGAATTCGAGCTGAAACACCAGTTGGTGATTTCCGAGCTCAAGAAAATCGGCGTCTGGGTTCCCTCGCCCGATACGCCCGTCGACCAGGACATAGCCAATCGGATTCGGCGCCGCCTTCAATTGATGGTCGAGATCGAGCAGGAGGAGCAGGCCAAGGTCGAGAAAGCGAAGGAAAAGAAAAAGGCGCCGCCCCGGCCACGCAAGACCACCCGACGCACCATCAAGGAGTTGGGCAAGGCTCAACGCGCCAAGAAGGTAGAGCCGGTCGAAGCGGAAGTCGAAGAAGAGGCCCCTGTCCTGAACCCCCTGGCCGGGTCTCTGGTCCCCCGCAAAGGGAAAGCCAGCTACCCCAGCTTGGAGGAATCGCTCGAAGAGGAAGAACTGCTTCCGGAAAAGGTCGAGGTTTCGATCCAGGACGAGCCGATCATCGAAAAGGTGGAAGCTCACGTGCCCGCCGAGATTCTGGAGGCGCTGCAGCCTCCTGCGGAGGAAGCACCCCCCGAAGAGGCAGTCGAGCAAGCCCAAGGCGCGGCCCCCGAGAGCGAGGCGGCGGAGCCTGCTGCACCGCCCAAGGAAGGGCCCCCGGCCGTCGGCAAGCCACCTTTGGCGCCGCCTCCGCGAAAACTCAAGATCATCCGCAGACCGCCCAAACCGGCGGCTGCTCCGCCCGCCGCGGCGACAAAACCCGCAGAGGCCGCCAAGATCAAAGTACCCGCTGCCGCGGCCCAAGCGCCGGCCCCCAAGAAGCCGCGCCGAAAGAAGCTGGAGCGTCCCAGCGAAGTGACCCTGCCCGAGACCGTGACGGTCAAGGAACTCAGCGAGAGGCTGAACGTCAAGAGCAAGGACGTTCTGCGCGAGCTGATGACTCGGGGCGTGATGGCCACGATCAATCAATCGCTCGACCAGAAGGCGGCCGAGGAGATCGCGCTGGCCTTCGACGTGGTTCCTCATTTCGTCTCGTTCGAAGAAGCAGTCATCGAACAGGAGAGGGCTCAGGAGCGCCCGGAGGACCGCAAGGAGCGTGCCCCCGTGGTGACCGTTATGGGCCACGTCGATCACGGAAAGACTTCTCTGCTCGACTCCATCCGCCGCACCGATGTCGCTTCGGGAGAGGCGGGAGGAATCACACAGCACATTGGCGCCTATCACGTCACTCACAAGAAAAAGAAGATCGTCTTCCTGGATACTCCCGGTCACGAGGCTTTTACGATGATGCGGGCCCGCGGCGCACGGGCCACGGACATCGTGGTCCTGGTCGTGGCGGCCGACGACGGTGTGATGCCTCAGACGAGAGAGGCAATCGATCACGCCAAGGCCGCGGAAGTGCCTATCCTGGTGGCGATCAACAAGATCGACAAACCGGGAGCCGACCCGAAGCGGGTCAAGCAACAACTCTCCGAAGTCGAGTTGATCGCCGAAGACTGGGGCGGGGATACCGTGACGGTGGAAGTCTCGGCCAAAGCGAAGACCAATCTGGACCAGCTGTTGGAGATGATCCTGCTGGTGGCCGAGCTGCAGGAACTGACCGCCAACCCCCGTCGCGCCGCCTCCGGTGTCGTGCTCGAAGCCAGGCTGGACAAAGGCCGCGGAGCCGTGGCCACCGTGTTGGTTCAGAACGGCTCTCTTGCGGTTGGGGATTCGTTCATCGCCGGCACTTGCCAGGGCAAGATCCGCGCCATGTTCAACGATCGCGGAAAGGCGGTCCGCAAGGTGGGACCGAGCAGCGCCGTCGAAATCCTGGGTCTGCAGGGAATTCCGCTGGCGGGCGATCCCTTCCAGGTGGTCGAGGACACTTCCGCGGCCCGTCAAATCGTCGAATACCGCCAACAGAAAGAGCGCGAAGCCGGCCAGCCCGGGACCTCGAAGGTCAGCCTGGACGACCTCTACTCCCAGCTGAAGGCCGGAGAAGTCAAGGAACTCCCCGTGGTGATCAAGGCCGATGCCCAGGGTTCGGTCGAGGTATTGCGCGACACTCTCCAAAAACTGAGCACGGAAAAAGTGAAGATCAAGGTCATCCACCAAGGGGTGGGGGCCATCTCGGAGATGGACGTCCTTTTGGCTTCGGCCTCCAATGCCGTGGTCATCGGATTCAACGTCCGCCCCGAGCAGAACGCCCAAGCGACCGCCGAAAAAGAAGACGTCGATGTGCGCCTCTACACGGTCATCTACGAGATCGCCGAGGAGATCGAGAAGGCCATGGTGGGTCTGCTCGAACCAACCCTCAAGGAGATCGCCTTGGGTCGCGCCGAGGTTCGAGACACCTTCAAGGTTCCCAAGTTCGGCATCATCGCCGGCTGCTACGTCCTGGAAGGGAAGGTGGTGCGCAACGCCAGAGCCCGGTTGCTGCGCGACAACGTCGTGGTTTACGAGGGAAAAATCGATTCCCTGAGACGGTTCAAGGAAGACGTCAACGAGGTCAAGTCGGGTTACGAATGCGGCATCTCCATCTCCAACTTCAACGACATCAAGCCCAGCGACGTGATCGAAGCTTTCACCACCAAGGAAGTTGCGCCCCAGCTCTCTTGAGGCTCGGGCGGCGTCGATCCGCGGGACAAAAACTCCCGATCAGGCCCACAGGATAGTTCCGTCGCCGAGTGGAGGAGTACAACCGTGCCCATCGTTTTCTGTTCACTTGAACTTTACTTGCCCCACTGCCATTCGCTCAAAGAAAAGCGCAACGTCCTGCGCAAAACGGCCAGTCGCCTGCGCTCGCGGTTCAATTTCTCGATAGCGGAGCTCGATCACCAAGACACTTGGCAACGGGGTCGGCTGGGTGCGGTCTCCGTGGGATCGGACCGACGAAAGCTGGAACAGCTATCCGAGCAGTTGGTTCGAGAAAGCGAACGAATACTGGGGGGCGACCTGGTCCGGAGCGAAATCGATTTTTTCGAGTACGACTGATGGCCCTCGAACCGATCGAACAGATCGCCGGCTTCATTGACGAAGGTCGACGCTTCGCCGTCACCTCCCACGCACGTCCCGACGGTGACGCGCTGGGCTCGGCTCTGGGTCTGGCGCTCGCCATGCGACAGTTGGGGAAGAGCGCCCTGGTCATCAGCGCCGACCCCCCGCCTCATGCCTACCGGGCCTTGCCCGCCGCCGAGTCCATCCGAGTCGCTCGAGCCCTGGAGGGCGATTACGACGGGGTCTTCGTCTTAGAGTGCAACAGCTTGGCGCGTCCGGAGATCG
>JBFGHF010000272.1:0-5934 GCA_041578355.1 Acidobacteriota bacterium | reverse complement strand
GCCGACCCGGGAAGCAAGGGGATGCCCTGACCCAGCAGTGCGGGGATTACGGCCACCTCCACCGAGTCGACCAAACCGGCCTGGAGAAGGCTGCGGAAGAGGACTCCTCCGCCGAAGAGCCAGATGTCCTTGCCGGACTTCTCTTTGAGGGCGGTGACGGTCTCTTTGAACCCGTCAGCCACGATCGTAATCTTGGAGTAGTCATCTTGGTTCAGGGTGCGCGAGAAGACAAAGGTGTCCATGCCGAACAGCTTGTCCGCCTTGCCGCCCTGGGTTGCGGCCGCATAGGATTTGCGGCCTACGAAAACAGTGTCGAACTGCTCGTAGAGGGCCTGGAAATCGATCTCGGGATCCATGACGATCCAGTCGTATTCCCCCTTGGGCCCGGCGATGTAACCGTCGAGACTCACGGCCACCGAGTAACGAACGCGTTTCATACGCTGCTCCTCCGTTTGACTGGAAGTATAGACCAGCTGGCCCGCGGAAACTCCTCGGAGATCCGGAGACGCCGGCCCGGGAACGCCGGGCATCCCTGCCGGCAATTCTCCCGAGCCGATCAGGCTTGCTTCGAATGGCCGGGCTTCCGGCCCTGCGCAGTGCTCGAGATCACCCGTCCCAGACGCTCCACTCCTTCCGGAATCAGCTCCTCCGCCAGGAAGCTGAAGCAGAGCCTCAGGAATCTCTCGCCGGAGTTGTCGGCGAAGAAAGGAGGGCCGGCGACGAAGGCGACCTTCTCATCTTCGAGTGCACGCTCCAGCAAGGCCGGCGTGTCGAAGCCCTGCGGCAACTCCAGCCAAGTGTAAAAACCGCCCTCCGGCCGAGTCCAGGTGACCGAGGGAGGCAGCCGCTTTTCCAGTTCGCCCAAAATCACTCGAAGCTTGCGCGAATAGAGTGCAACGGACCGGTCGACCTGAGCTTCGATGATGCCGTCGCGAGCGCATTCCAGCACGAGGCGCTGGGTGAAGGTATTGGGACATTGATCTGTTCCCAATTTGCAAAGGCCGAGATTCGAGATGAGACCGGAGTCGGCACAGATCCAGCCCAAGCGGACACCGGGGCCGAAGATCTTCGAAAAAGTGTGGAGGAAGATCACCCGGTCGGGATCGATCGCCTTGAGCGCTGGAAGGTCGTCTCCCCGATAGCGGAGAGCGGCATAGGCGTGGTCCTCGACGATCGGCAGGTCGGCCTTGCGACAGATCTCCAGCAGCCGCTCCCGCCGTGACAGCGGCAAAGTGACGCCAGAGGGATTTTGGAAGGACGGAATAACGTAGATCAGGCGCGGGTGGACGCCCTGGCCGACCAGCTTCGACAGGATCGACTCGAGCGCCTCGGGATCGAGACCCTGGTGATCGACGGGTACCGAGACGATCCTTGTTTGGTGGGCGCGGAAGACATGAAGGGCGGCGAGATAGGTTGGCGCACCCACGAGCACGGTGTCACCCGGATCGAGCAGCGCCAGCGCCACCAGGTGCAAGGCCTCCAGCCCTCCCGAGGTCACGAGTACGTCTTCGACGGTGGAGTCGACTCCCTCGATCTGCTTCATGTGCGAGGCCACCCATTCGCGTAGGGGGGTGTAACCGGGATTGGGGCCGTAATTGAGCGCCGCGGCCATCTCACGGCTCATGATCCGGTCGCTGCACTCACGGATTCGCTCGGTCAGGAATACGGCAGGGTCGGGTAAACCGCCGGAGAAGGAGATGATGTCCGGCCGCTCGGCCAGTTTCAGTATCTCGGTGACCGCCCGCGATGGCGCCAGAGAGGCCATGCGCGAGGCGAGTCGTTGATCCCATTTCATGTCAGGGCGTCCTGGCTCGATCGTAGCCGAACCGCGTCGAGCTTGGATTTGCAATCGATCAGCTTAAAAGAATCTCATCACATAGGAAAACTTGATGCCACGACCGATCTCGGGGGCCACATCCTTGATGAAGGAAAGGTGGTTTCGGTAGAGCCGGTCGGCGACGTTATAGAACTCGAACGAGAGCTGATGGAGAAAGTGCTGTGCCGGAATCGTATAGTTCGCCGTCAGATTGACGACGGCGTAGCCCGGGGTGGGCGTCTCTCCCGGGGACAGCTGGTCCTGGCGGTCGGCCAGGATCAACTCGGGTCCCAGGCTGAGTCCCTTGTGACGAAAATCGAACCCGATCCGGGCTTTGAGCGGGGGAATGCGAGGCAGGGCTTGATTGATATCGGTCAGCTCGGCGTCCACCACGTCAAGCCCCAGTTTGAAACGCATCGATTCCCGCAGGGCGGCGTCGAAGCGAAATTCAGCCCCCACAAAACGGCTGTTGGCTTGCCGGTATTCCCCTTCCAAGAGGCCCTCGACCACCTCTCCGGTCGGTTGAAGGTAAATGAAATCTTCGATGTCGTAATAGAAAAAGCTGGCTTGGGCGTGGATCCGCTGGTGGTGATGGCGGAAGGACAGATCGACCCCGTTGCTGCGCTCTCCGCTTAGATCCGAATTTCCGATCTCGAAGGCCAGATTCCCGACATGAGGGCCGAAGTTGTAGAGCTCCTCGAGGGCCGGGGCCCGGTAAGAAGAAGTGAAGTTGGTGATGAAAGCGCCATTCGTTCCGATCTCGAAGCGGGCGCCGATTCCAGCCGAAAAGCCTTTGAAGTCACGATCGGGGAGCGGAATTGTTTGTTCACTCCCGTCGGCGCCCAACCGGGATCCGCTCACCTGATAGTCTGTCCATTCGAGGCGGCCGCCGAATTGCAGCTTCATCTTCTCGAAACTGAGTTCTTCCAGGGCGAAAAGAGCGAACGCGGTCTGATCGACAGGAGGGGAAAGGGCCTCCTCTCCGACCACGTCGTAGTCCCGGACCTTGCCCCAAAAACCGAACCGCCCGCCCAGCGGACCGGTTTGCAGTTGTTCGAAAACGCCCCGGAAAACCCACTGCTGGTTGGAGAACTCGGTCCCGATCGCCTCGATCCCGCCCGCCAACCGCTCCACTTCGGAGTGATCCCACTCGGTGTGGCTCAGGGAGAAGTCGAACCCCTGAAAGCCGGATTTCAGGTTCTGAAGCCCGGCGCCCAAACGGTAATTGTTTCGACGGAAGTCGATGTCGATGGCTTCGACATCCTCTTCCTCGAGCCCTCCCGGGTGGGGGCCTTCCGGCGGGGATTCGGCGTGGAAATCCCCCGCTTCGGGAATCCCGTAGCGGCCGTCGTTTCGGGTGTAGCCGAAGCTGAGATAGGATCTCTCTGCCGAGTAGCCCAAGCCTGCCGATGCGTTGGTGGTGCTGCTTTTCGAGTTCTCGACCCTGCCGATGGGAGTGTCGTAGTCGCCGCTGCGCTGCCCCCCTCCTCCGGCCCAGAGGAGCCAGCCGCCGCGCCCGAATTCGACGCGCGCGCCGCCTCCCCCGTAACCGTTGCTGAGTCCCGCCGCACCGATCAACTGGCCTGTCATTCCCTGATGGGGACGCTGGTGAAGCTCGTGGTGACCGGTGACCGCATTGACCACTCCGCCGATGGCGTTGCTGCCGTAGAGGAGGGTAGCCGGTCCCTTGACGATCTCGACGCGTTCCAGGTTGGCAGGGTCGATGGGCTCGCCGTGGTCGCCGGATTGAGATGCCAAAGAGCCCACCGGGATTCCGTCCTGCATTACCAAGACGCGATCGCCGTCGAAACCGCGGATGACGGGGCGGGAACTGCCGGGCCCGAAACTCCGCTTGGAAACGCCCGACTCCCCGTCCAGGACCTCTCCCAGGGTCGGAGCCATCTTCTGGGCCAAGCTGTAGGAATCTAAGGACGTAACGGACTGAACCGCTTCGAAGGCCGTCTCTTCCTGTCCCCGGGCGGTTACTGTGATCTCCTGACGGATGGGACTCACCTTCAGGATGAAATCCACGGTCGTAACCTGGCCGGCTTGGACTTCGATCAACTGCGTTGTCGCGCTGAGGGCGCCGCTGTGGGCGAGAATGTCATAGCGACCAGGGGGTATGTTTTCGAAGCGGAAATCGCCCGACCCGTCTGTCTCCACGGTCAAGCCGAGGTCCACGATCAGGACGGCCACGCCGTGAATGGGGTCTCCGGTTCGATCCAGCGTGACGCTGCCTTGCACGACGCCTCGTGGTTGGGAAGCCACCGTCGATGCAAAGAGAGACAGGACCAGGGCAAGCAGGGGGAGAGTGCGCATCGTCCCGATCTTGCATACCAACATTTCGTTCAGAGCCTTCTTTGTTCGCAAAAAACAGGGTTTTGGGAATCCGGTCGAGGGTGTCGACGAAATCAAGACCTTGCGAACTGAGGAGGGCTGCGTCCGGGAATCGAGGAGATGGACGCGCAGACCCCTCGAAGCACCGGTCGCATCAACGGAAAGTCGGTCTGCTCCAGAGAGGACTGGTCTCGATTCGCCGCGGCGGGCTCCACCTTCTGCAGGTGGATACAGGAATGGGATTCGTGCACGTGCGGGCCATCCAGAACGTCACTTTGGTGGCTGTGATGGGCTTGGCCCATCTCCTCCACAGGGTGGAAAATCTCGGCGGATCTCGCTCCGTTGAAGACCAGCAGTAGAAAAGCCAAGAGGAGGCCGACCGAGGATCGTATGGTATCGGACCGCATTCGAGATTTAAGTATAGCAATCGCGCCTGAGCGGTGTCGGGTGCTGTCCTATGGGACATCACCCGGTGTGGGAGCTTCGGCGACGCGGCTTGGCAGCGAATCGCTGCGGAGAGCGCCGGTCTCACCGAGGCAAAGAAACGACACTCCCGGCAAGAGCATGCCCAATGGAAACCAGGACCCGTTTGGCTGAACACGGGTGCTGCGTCCCCCTGTTCGCTGAAAGGCAGTCGATCCGGTTGCGAAGATCTCCCGAAGGGGCCGCACTGCGACCCGGGAATCAGTCATCGTGAGTGAGCGGCGCGCCGGCAAGGCGTTGCGCTGCCGATCTCAGAGGCTGGGGCATCTGTCGCAGAATCGTCCCCTGCTGATTATCGATGCCCAAAACAGAGTAATTGGGGATCTCCTGCCACGGTTCCGCGGAAAGGGGCTCGGAGGCCACCACCACCGCGCGATACTCCTTACCCTGACCGTGATGGATGTGGGGGATCCCGCAGATCTCGCAGTCGTGCACTCCTTGACGTTGCACGTAGTAGAGAGTGTGATTGAAACGGGCCGCCAGAAGAACGCTTCCATCGGTCAGCAGGCAGTTCAGGCGCGGGGTCTTTCCGGCGTCGCTGCGGGACGACATTTCCGCCAGAATGAGAAGAGACTCGGCGAGCTGATCGATGATGAGTCCGAGCTGGGACCCATGCTCGCCTGCCTGGATCTCGATCCCCGCCCGCTCCAGGCGACTGAGCAGCCACAGAAACATCAGTTCACTGTCGGTTTGCCCTTTTCGTCGGGTCCGCAGGGCCGGGCTGGTCTGATCGAGCAAAATCGGCTCGATCTGTCCGAATCCCTGCAAGGTCCCGTTGTGGGCAAAGACCCAGGGTCCCACCGTGAAGGGATGAGTATTGGCAAGGCTGAGCCGACCCACGGTGGCCTTTCTCACGTGGGCGATGATGGTGCGGGCGAAAACCCGCTCGGCGGTGGTGCTGAAGTGAATGTCGTCGAAGGCCGCCGCCGTGCGCTTTTCGACTCGAGGCTCCCCGTTCTCGTAAAACCCGATTCCCCATCCGTCCGAGTGTGTGGTGCCCGCTCTATCGCCGCGGCTCTGCAGCAGCAGCGCATTCTGCGACTGCACCAGCGTGCACTCCACCTTGGTTTGCTCGTTGGAAGTGAAGCCGTAGAGTCGGCACATGGTTCAGTCTTGCTGAGTCTCCGACTTTTCCGATGCCAATTCAGTCCAGCGTTTGCCCGTCGATCTGAGTTCGCGCAGCCTTTTGACGAGCCTTTCTTCTTCGCCCGGCTGGAGATGCGAAACATAGCTCAGAAGCGACCCGCAGCTGAGTGCGTGGTCCAAGGTCTTGGAGAGAGACACTATCAGCTCTTGCT
>JBFGHF010000271.1:0-5957 GCA_041578355.1 Acidobacteriota bacterium | reverse complement strand
CTTGAAATGACAAGGCGGCAGCTCGCGCTGCCGCACTCCAGGGTTTTCACGCCGTCAAACCACTTCTTCGATACCCTCTCACGCGCACGGATCAGTCCGGGACCGACCCACCCGCCCCCCTACATCACCACCACAAAGCCGAAGCGGACCAGCCATTCGACGCCCTTCTCCCGAAGACCCTGGGCCCAACCGGCGTTGAGGGACAGGGGACCCTTGACCGGAGCGTGAATGCCGATCTCCAACGTCCACTCGTTCGGCTTGGTACGCATCGGCTTGGCCCCGATCACGGCGAAAGTCCAGGTCCAGCCGGGGAGGGGGAAGGATGAGCGGTCCGCGCCTGCAGCGACTCTCCAGCGGTCGATCTCGCTGACCCCCAGCGTTTTGTCGTTGGCCTCGCCCGCGGCGTGTTGGCCGTTGAGGTGAAACCCCCACTTGGCTCTTTGCCAACTCAAGTCCAAGCCTCCGTTTCCGCTCCAGCCTCCCGTCGTCATCCCGCCCGTCGGCGCCGAGACCGCTCCTCTGATTTGAACGGCCGGCTTCGCACCTCGGCCGGGATGAAGCTGGAACTGAAGGCCGAGCATCGTCTCGGCACCGCCCCAGGCGGTGTAATCGCCGTCGTTGAAACGTACCAACAGCCCGGAGGCTTCCAGGGTCAACTTCTCGGTCAGCCCATGAAGGAGCCGCAGAGCGACCTTGCTGGTGGGGAAGTCGCCCGAGTCCTCCTCGAACTCGAGCCCGCCGAAGAACAGTGTTCGCCTCTCTTGAAGCGTTTGGGCATTCTCCAAAAGGGTTGCGGGCCAAATGATGCGGTTGCTTTCCTGGGCGCGGAGCATTCCCGGCGCCGTCAAAGCCAGCAAGACGGCCGCCCCGAGTGCAGTCCTCTTGCAGTTCAACATGGAAGCGGGTACGCGGCGAGAGGGCGATGAAGCCGCAGCCATCAACCCCCCGGACCGTCGGCGCTGAAGTAGGCTTCCAGCGAGTTGAGCTGGTCGGCCAGATCTTCGACATGGTGTTGCAACAAGTTGCGGATCGACAGCAACCCCACCAGCTTTCCGGATTGGTCGACGACGGGGAGATGCCGGATGTGGTGCTTCACCATCAGGGCCAAGGCGTCCCCGCCGTCGAAATCCGCCTTCACCCGCTCCACGTTGGATGTCATCACTTCCTGGACCAGCGTCTTTTCGGGATCCCGTTTCGTCGCCACCACTCTGAGCATCACGTCCCGTTCGGAGAAGATCCCTACCAGCCGATCGGCGTCGAGGACGGCGACCGCGCCTCCCCTGGCGTTCTGCATGGTCTTCACCGCTTCCAACACATTCGCCGAGGAGGCGACTGTGGGTGGAGGGGTCTGAGCGATCTTGATTACTTTCATGATTTCGCCCCGCACCTTGGGGCCGGTCAATCCGCGCGGCGGTCCTGGCGGAACTTGCCGGAGTCGACCGGCCTGATTCAGAAACCTACCCCCATCTTCGAGCCCTTCTCAAAAAGGCAGGTCAGCCGCGCAGGCGGCGGAAATCGAGAAGAAGCGCGACCAGAACAACGACAAGGAGAATGACGGCAGTCGATACTCCTTGAGAGGTCCCCAGGGTCGGAATCCGGAGGGCGGTGAACGCGGCGAAGACCGCCACTGCGAGCAGAATCGCCCACCAGGCCCAGACTTGCCCCTTTCGATAAGGACCCAGAATGACACAGAGCAGCAAGGTCGCAAGCGCCATCCCCAGTGCCGCCGCGGTACCTCGGCGGCCGCGCAGCGCCGTGGCGACGTCCGAATCCAGCCCCAGCGACTCGAGCGTCACCGAGGGAGTGATTCCGTCGTTGGACGGAGGCGCCACGTAGGCGACAAAGATGGACGCGAAACTCCCCAGAGCGAACAAAAGAATCGCCAAGGTCAACAGAATCCAACTGACTAATCTCAACGCAGACCTCCCTGTTTTTCGGTTTTCCTCCATTATGACCGGCTGCGTCCCGGATGCCAACGAAGTTGCTGAGGAGACGATTCGTAAATATGCCGACGCCTCAGGCCCCCCTGGCGATGAAAGTGCGACCAAGATTGGCCCAGGGCTGCCTTCTTCAGGCCTTTCCAGCGGGGACTGATCGAAGACGCAATGTCCACATCAACCCCCGTACGCCACCCATCCAGGCTGCCCCGGGGGCGAAAAAGAACCGTGCCTCAGGCCGGCAGGATGCCTGCGTTACGGTACATCCCCCAGGCCCGCCGGGATGACGTAACATCCTCGTGAGGAGGACTACGATGCGTCGAATGGCTGACAGGTTGCGGCTTCTGCCGAAGACAAGGCCCTCGATACTGCGCCCACTCGCGATCTTCTTCGCTCTCGCGGGAGTCGCCGCCGCTCAGCCCGATCCGGCCCGAAAGGAGTTCGATGAGGGGATCAGGCTTTTCGAAGCCCACGACGACAGCAGGGCCATGGGGCATTTCCGAAGAGCGGCTCGATTGGACTCGGCCTGGGCCGAGCCCTCATTCTATCTCGGCTTGTGCGAGGTTCGGCGGAGATCTTTCAAGCAAGCCGTGAAAAGATTTCGTGAGGCGCTCAAAAAAGAGCCCGGTCACGGCGGCGCCACACAGTGGCTCCAGCTTGTCGAGGACGATGACAAGCTTCCCTTTTTCGGGCGATTCCCGGAACGAATGCCCGGAGATCGAACAGCCGCCCAGATCACCCGCTTTCTGGAATCGGGCGGGACGGTGGAGCGGATTGTTTCCGTTCTGGGGCTTCGGGCTCCGCTTGACCCGGTCCGGAAATACCTCTTCAGTCACATCTTCAAGGAGTTGTCGGAAGCCGAGCAGTGGGAGGCCGCCCGGTCCTGGAGCGAGGCATGGCTGAAGATGTTCCCCGAGGAGAGACCGTCCATCGATTCGAATCTCGGTCTTGTCCTGCTCCGCAAGGGAGAGCGGAATGAAGCGGAAGAACTGTGCCGCCGGGTATTGCAACTTCTCGAGGAAGAGCCGGACTATGCCGGGTCGCCACTCAACGAAGCCTTGCTGGCTGAATTCGGTCACTCCTTCGAACTGCCGGAGATCCTCGAGTCAGAGACGCCTTCCTATTCGGAAGAGGCGATCCGGGCCAAGGTGGAAGGAATCGTCCTCGTCGCCGCCGTGGTGGAAAAGAACGGCGTTCTGAGTGAGCTTCAAGTCGTCCACCCGATCGGCTTCGGGCTCGACCGAAGAGCCGTCGACAGCCTCACTCGATGGCGTTTTCGCCCCGCCTTGCTGGACGGACTTCCAATCCGTCAGCGCGGCATCATCGAAGTCACCTTCAATCTTCGCTGACCTGCACTGGCGAAAGCATTCCGCTCCGGAGAAGTCCGGGGCCCGTCGATGATTCACCCTTTTCCACTTGCTTGCACAACTCAACCTGCACTAGGTTTGGGGGGAGGGGTTTCTCCATTACATGCAGTCGTGACCGTGCAGCCTGCGAATCGGACTGCTCTTCGTTGTTTTCCAAAGCAGCCATTCCCCTGCTGCCCGGACCCGGCGGCGCGCGAGCATCTGGAGAGGAACGGCGAAACCGCGATCCTGTTCCTTGACCAGGAGGAGGAGATTTCGAATGTCGAAGAGTTTTGCCGTAAACGAGTTTGTTCGACGCCGGATCCGGCGATTGCGGTTGTCCAAAGGCATCAAGCTGGTCGAGCTGGCATCACGTCTGAGCCTGCCGGCCAGTTCTTATGCCTCGATGGAAACCGGACAGTGTCGAATCAGCCTCGATCACCTGTTTCGCATCACCGGCGAGTTGGGCGTCGACATCAATGATGTCTGGCCTTGCGAAGCGGCGTTCGAGACGGCCGAAAACCGAGTCTACATACGCAGAATCCAAGAATTTCGGTTCAACGAAATCATTTCCCTCACGGACGCCGAGGGTGCTGCTTTGTTGAGCGTCCAGTCGGGAGTGTGCAAGATTGTGATGCACAGCCGACTGAGCGATTTCCTGCTCGATCGCCTGATCCTGTACGTTGAAGCTGGACGCAAATACGAAGGAGGCCTCTGGTTCGAGAAGAGTGTCGGCGAAGACAACCTCTTCTTGTTCCTCAAGAGTCGACCATGCGCACCGTTCATCAATCAGCTGATCGGCTTCTACCTGACCATCTGGAGCGGCCTTGTGCAAAGCGGAAAGTTGGCCCCGACCCAAGACCAGACAACGGTGCGGGGATTCAGGTTGGCGCCAACCTCCGAGTATCGGGCCGCCTGTTGACAGATCGGCCCGCGACCCGGCTGGAGACGGCCACAGGGACCGGTTGGCTATTGCTGTTCGGATCACGGGGGCCTGCTTCCGCTTTTCCTGAAATCTGTCTTTCCCGTTCCTGACATTTTGCAGAGGGGAAAGCGGCGGCAATCCGCCGCACTCCAAAGCTCTGAGACGCGCCCACATGCAGTTTACCGGTCTCGCGACTCAGCAGGCTGTGTTCGATCAGCCGACAACCCCGGGTCAGCCAAAACACCTTGGGAAAGGTGCTCGAACGCGATAGACTGGGTGGCCCGAAACCACCATTCAAAGGGGGACTCCGAGATGTTGAGCAGACGCTTCGTTTGCACGCTTTCTTTCGTCTTTCCGCTGCTTGCGACCGCTTGTCAGCCTCCACCCGATCATGCAGTGCAACTGTCGCCCGTCGTCGCTGCCTACGTCGAGGCCTGGAACACGGGAAACCTGGATGATCTGGATTCGGTCGTCACCGACAACTTCGAACGGCGCAGCGCCTCGAGTCTCGATTCCGACGCCGCCAGCCTGGAGGAGCTCAAGGGTGTGATCGGCACTTTCCGGGCCGCTTTTCCCGACACCCGGGTGACCATCGACGAGGTCCACTATTTCGAGAACGGCTCGGTCGCCCGCTGGAGCTATACGGCCACTCATACGGGCGAGAGCGCGATCGGTCCTCCCACCGGCCAGCAGGTGTCGGTGTCGGGTGTGTCCTGGACGCGCTACGAGGATGGGAAGATGGTCGACGAGTCGGTCTTTTTCGACAGTCTTTCCTACTTGACTCAGCTCGGCTACACAGTGACTCCGCCCGCAACCGAAGGCGACGAAGGACGCTAGCGATTTCGCGATCCCGCTGCCGATTTTTTGCAGGCTCTGTCAAGGTCGATCCCCAAGATGAAGGCGCCTGACCGGATCTGGAGGTTGCTGATCCTGTCGGCAATCCTGCTGCCCTTCCTGGCCGTCGCCCTCTCGGTGGCCTCCCTGCCTGACGCCGCCGTCCAGGGAGACGACGCCGTGATGGAGTTGGGCGTGCGCCAAACCATGCGTGGCGAGAACCTGCTGGGCCCCTACTCGCGCTTCCACTTCAACCACCCCGGACCCGCCTACTTCCATGTCATGGTCCCGCTCTATGCTTTTTCCGGAGCAGCCCACGGGAGCTTTCTTCTGACGGCCGTCCTGGTCAACCTGCTGGCCGTCCTGCTGATTCTCTTTGCGATCGGAGATCGCCCTCAAGGCATGCTCGCCACGGCCCTGCCGCTTTCCCTGTTTCTGCTCCACGCCGGCCCGGAACTCCTCTTCCGTGCTTCGAACGCTTTTCTCCCCGTGCTTCCCTTTACCTGCGCCATTTTTTGCTTCGCCGCTGCCTGCGCCGGCAGGCCGCAATTCTGGATTCCCGCCGTGCTTTTCTCCTCTTTTGCGGCCCAAAGCCATGTGGCCTATCTGGGATTGAGCGCTGTGATCGGACTGACGAGCCTGGTCGTCGCCTTCTTTCCCGCCACCGTCGGGGGGGCCCGAAGCAAGTTCCGAGACCCGTTTCTGGTGATCGCCTCGGTCGTCCTCGCAGCTTGCTGGACGCCGAGCCTCTATGAGCAGCTGACCGCGCCGCAAGGGAATCTCACCAAACTCTCCTTCTTTTTCGGACTCGACCACCGCTTGACGGAATGGGAGGCTGCCGGCCGAATCCTGGTCGGCGAGCTGACCTCGCCTTTCCTTTTCGACAACGTCGCGCCCGGCACAAGGGCTTTCTTG
>JBFGHF010000270.1:0-5998 GCA_041578355.1 Acidobacteriota bacterium | reverse complement strand
GGTGCCGCTGGCGTGGGCGGTCCTCGATGCCAACGGCATGGCCGATCCGGAGCACTACGACATCATGTATGCCACCGTGGCCTGCATCATGAGCGGCGCCGTCTGGGGCGATCATTGCTCTCCTATCGCCGACACCACGATCCTCTCGTCGATGGCCGCGCGCTGCAATCACATCGACCACGTCCGCACCCAGTTGCCCTACGCGATGGTTGCCGGCGCCGTCGCCCTCTTCCTGGGCGTCCTGCCGGCCGGCTTCGGTTTTCCGTGGTGGGCCTCCCTGCTGCTGGGCATCGCCGTGCTGGCCGGGATCCTGCGCTACTGGGGACGACCGGTGGAAGCCATGTGAGGTCACCCCTCGGGAGATCCTCGATGATCGAGCCGGCAGCGCCCCCGGGATTGCGCAGTGGACAGCGACTCTCGCAGATCACCGCAGCGCAGCTGATTTTCAGCTGTATCTCCAGTCTCGTATTCCCCTCGATAGGGAACCTGGACCGACTAGGTCCCCAGGAGGTTCACAAACTGGTCAAGTTTGAGTCTCGAGGACGTCGTAATCGCTATCGTAATCGTAATCGTTGTCGAAACTCTTTGGCGACTTGGCTCTGATTGATCGCGGAAAGCGGCCGATTACGAATACGATTACGAGAACTCTCGGCGGTAGGAGGTCTCTTGCTACCAATAGGAGGAGGCCGGCTTCAAGAAGGCAGCGCCGCGGGCTTCGAGGCCTTGGGCGGGACGCCGCGCAGGGTCCTTTTGCGCAGCCGGATCGTGGTGGGAATGACTTCCAGCATCTCGTCTTCGCGAATAAACTCCAGGGACTGCTCCAGGCTCATTCGCCGAGGCGGGATCAAGCGCGTCAGGACCTCACTGGTCGAGGAGCGCATGTTGGTGAGTTTCTTCTCTTTGGTGATGTTTACCGGAAGGTCCTGAGGACGTGCGTTTTCTCCCACGATCATGCCCTCGTACACCTCTTCACCGGGACCCACGAAGAGCTGGCCGCGCGGCTGCAGGTGTTCGACTGCATAGGCAGTGACTCGACCCGGCCGGTCGGCGATCAGCACGCCGGTCCCCCGGTGCGAGATCTCGCCCTGCCAAGCGTCGTAGCCGTCGAAGAGGTGGGTTAGAATGCCCGTGCCACGGGTATCGGTCAGAAACTCGGTGCGTAGTCCCAGCAGTCCCCGCGAGGAGATCCGGAACTCCATCCGGGCCCTCCCGGTGCCGTGGTTGACCATCTTGGTCATCCTGCCTTTTCGAAGCCCCACCTTCTCGGTGACCACTCCGATGAACTCCTCGGGGACATCGACGACCAGCTCTTCCATCGGCTCGTGGAGCACCCCGTCGATCATCCGAGTCAGTACCTGAGGGCGGCCCACCGACAACTCGAAATCCTCCCGCCGCATGGTCTCGATCAAGATGGACAACTGGAGCTCGCCCCGTCCGGCAACCTGATAGGTGTCGGGGGCGTCGGTCTCCTCGAAGCGGATCGAAACATTCGTCAGGCATTCCCGCTCGAGTCGTTGGCGGAGCTTTCGCGAAGTCAGATGGCGTCCCTCCCGGCCCGCCAGCGGCGAGTCGTTGACCGAGACGGTGACCGCCATGGTGGGCTCGTCGACCGTGATGGCCGGGAGCGGCCGGGGCTCGTCGAGCGAGGCGATGGTCTCTCCCACCCCGATCGAGGCGGCGCCGGAGACGGCAATGATGTCGCCGGGCCCGGCATCGTCGACGTGCACCCGCTCGAGACCCTGGTATCTTTGCACGGTTGCGATCTCGACCTCGGACTGCGAACCGTCGACATGCAGCAACGCCGCTTTCTGCCGGGTGGTCAGTCGGCCATTGAAAATCCGGCCGATGGCCAGACGACCCAGGTAGTCGTCATAGTCGAGATTGGTCACCAGCATCTGAAGCGGCCCGTCCGCATCCCCCGCCGGGGCGGGAATCGTCTCGAGGATCTGTTCGAAGAGCGGCGCCAGAGTCTGTTCCTCGCCCTCCATCGAGGTCTTGCAGATGCCGGCGCGGGCGTTGCAGTAGAGCACCGGAAAATCGAACTGCTCGTCGCTGGCGTCGAGATCGAGATAGAGTTCGTAGACTTCCTCGAGAACTTCCTTTACCCGGGCATCAGGGCGATCGATCTTGTTGATCACCACGATCGAAGGTAAATCGGCCTCCAGCGCTTTTCGAAGCACGAAGCGCGTCTGGGGAAGGGGACCCTCGCTGGCGTCCACCAACAGCAGGACGCCGTCGACCATCGCCAGGGTTCGCTCGACTTCTCCGCCGAAATCGGCGTGACCGGGTGTGTCGACGATGTTGATGCGGGTCTCCCCGAAGACGACGGCCGTGTTCTTGGCCATGATCGTGATGCCCTTTTCCCTCTCCAGGTCGATCGAGTCCATCACGCGCTCGTTGACTTGCTGATTCTGGCGGAAGATCCCGCTTTGCCAGAGCATGGCGTCCACGAGCGTGGTTTTGCCATGGTCGACATGGGCGATGATGGCCAGATTTCGGAGATCCCCTCGAGCGGTCGTTTGCTTCATATGTCCTCATCGGCGCCAAAGCCGGCAGAGAGGCAGTCTACTACAGAGCCCAGATCCACCGAGGGGCGAGGCACGAAGATTCCATCAGCCCCCACATCGATCACCGGCCTTGGCGAACCCCGTTTCGTGCGGCGAAACAAGATTGGATTTGACCTGGACGGTCCGAGTAACGTATGCTGGCTGTGTCAGGTCCACGATCTTGAGTCGTCCGCTGTGGATGACAGTGGCCTGAATTTGTTTTACCTTGCGAAACTCACCGTATAAGTAAACGGCTTAACTGCCACCACTACTGGCAGTCGATTATCTTTCCGGTCCGAATCCCAGGGTTTAGAGCTTCTCCAAGGAGGAGAACCAATGAACAACAGTAAACTGTACGTGGGAGGCTTGCCTTTTTCGACTTCCGAAGAAGAACTCCGAGAACTTTTTTCCCCGCACGGCACGATTGCATCGGTCCGAATCATCACGGACCGGGCGACCGGCCGGTCTCGGGGTTTTGGCTTCGTCGAGATGAACACCAGCGAGGAGTCTCAGGCGGCCATCGCAGCCCTCAACGGGACGTCCCTCGGCGGTCGGAATCTGACTGTCAACGAGGCCAAGCCACGGTCGGAATCCGGTGGCGGCGGGTCCTATGGCGGATCCAATCGCTGGTAGATTCATCCTTTCGAGGAGAATCAATCGGTTAGCGATTTGGTGACACCTTGCCCTTCCATTACCGGAGGGGCAAGGCCTCACCGTAGCAGGGCTCGAGCGTCGAGAACCAAATTCGAGATCGGAAGCAAGAACTCGGATTCAACGGTCCGGCCGAAAGCCAAGGAGGTCATTGTCAGCAGCAAAATTTTTGTCGGGAATCTCAACTTCGATACTACCGAAAGCGAAATCCACCAACTCTTTTCCCAGGTGGGCGAGGTCGAAGAAGTGTTTCTTCCGACCGATCGCGATACCGGTCGGCCGAGAGGATTTGCGTTTGTACGTTTTGCCGACAGCTCGTCGTTAGCCCAGGCAATCGAGCGGTTCGACGGGACGGAACTGCAGGGACGCAACATCCGCGTCAACGAGGCGGAAGAACGCCGACCGCGCCCACAACGCAATTTCTCAGAGCCCCCGCACCGCGAGCCTTGGTCCAAGCCCGGAAAATCCAAGGGTAGCCGCCGGAATCTCCGGAAACGGAAACGCGGTTTCTAAGACAACTGCAGTCGAACGGTTGAATGGAGCTTGGAGTTCGGCCGCTGTCAAGCTGGGTTCTCCGACGACGAAAAAGCCCCCGAGAGGACGTACCGTGAAAGTTATGAAGGTTGCCCAAATCCCCTCACCGACCGTGGCTCCGGGCGCGAGTGTGACCGAGGCTGTCCAGGCGATGCGGAAAGCCAGGGGAGGTGCCGTTGGCGTCCTCGACGGCGAGAAGTTGGTCGGAATGTTTTCCGAGCGCGACGTCATGCTGAGAGTGGTTGCAGCCAACCTGGATCCGCTGCAGACTCTCGTCATGGATGTAATGACACAGTCCGTGGAGAGGGCTGGAGTGGAAACGGATTGCTGCGATGCCCTGGCGCTCATGATCAAACAGCACATCCGACACCTTCCGGTGGTCGATGATGCCGACAGGCTAGTCGGGCTGTTGTCGATTCGCAACTTGCTCCAGAATCACGTGGAAGATCTGGACGACCAGCTCAATTCGCTGGAAGCCTACTTCAACGCGGACGGGCCGGGAGGCTAGCCGGGGGCCGGAAGTCCGCTTCCCAATTCCCCGGACTTCGTGTCTGCCGGTTTCGCACTCTGATAGCGACCACCCGTCGGGGTCGGCTGGGCTGCGATTGGGCATGGACGCGTGGCACGAGCTTCCTTGCTCGTGATTTCCAGCAGTAAAGAGATTGCACTGAGTAGCTCTCCGGGACAGGGGTGCTGCACAGGTGATCTCGACCCCATCGAGCGGCAGATCCTCCTCCCGCTTAAGCCGCCGCTTCCCTCCAGGCCGTAGCGACGCACAATTCCATCGATTCCGAATCGAACATTTACGAGTGCTAGACCGGGGACGGAACGGCGCAAATGAGCTCTCTTGGCTCGCCGGAGATCCGTCTTCCCGTTTTTCATCCTTTCCAACCTGATGAGCAGCTGGACCGGGTGTCGGTATAGGTGGGGATTTCAGCTGGGCGAGAATCCGACTATAGTAATCTGATGCTTGCACGAACCAGCGGACTCGTCGCCCTGCTGGTGCTCTGCACCGGCGGCGCTGCCTGGGGGCAGCAAATTGTGCCACTGTGGCCCAAGGGGGCGCCAGGCGCCTTGGGGGACGGCGCCGGCGACAGGCCGTCCCTGAACGTGTACCTCGCTCCTCCCCAAGCCGCCACCGCTGTGGCGGTCGTGATTTGTCCCGGGGGCGGCTACCAAAACCTGGCCATGGATCACGAAGGCCACGAGGTGGCGCGTTGGTTCAACGCTCTGGGCATCCACGCTTTCGTGCTTCAGTATCGCCTGGGCCGCGACGGCTACAGGCATCCCGCGATGCTGCAGGACGCCCAGAGAGCCATTCGACTGGTTCGCTTCCGAGCGGCCGATTGGGGAGTGGACATCGACCGGTTGGGCATCATGGGATTCTCCGCCGGAGGCCATCTGGCGGCCACCGCCGGTACTCAATTCGACTACGGCAACCCGGCGGCCGAAGACGAGATCGACCGGAACAACAGCCGTCCCACCTTCATGATTCTCTGTTACCCCGTCATCTCCCTGGAGAGCCCCTTCACCCACCGCGGATCGCGTCGTAATCTGCTCGGCCCCAACCCGGACCCGGCCCTCGTTCGCAGCCTCTCGAGCGAAACCCAGGTCACCAGTCTGACACCTCCGACATTCCTGGTTCACACCGACCAGGACCGTGCCGTGCCCGCCGAGAACAGCATTTTCTTCTATCTCGCGCTGCGCAAGGCGGGAGTGCCGGCGGAACTCCACATCTATCAACAAGGGAGACACGGACTGGGAATGGCACCCGATGATCCGGTCTTTTCGTCCTGGCCCGAAAGGCTTCGCGATTGGCTCGAAGTGCAGGGTCTGCTGGAAAAGTGAATTTACGATCCCGCCACTTGGCCGGACGTCATCCTTTTCTCTGAAGATCGACAGATCAAAACTGGAAACCCCGAATAAAGAAAGGGAATTTTGAAGAGTCTCAGATCCCTGGTGACCGGCTACGGTCCTGCCATCTTCATGATCGGTGCGGTCCTCGGGACCGGAAGCGTCTCCTCGTTGGTGGTTGCCGGCGCCGAGCATGGAATGCGTTTGCTTTGGGCCCTGTTGCTGTCCTGCGTGTTTTTCTGGATTCTGGTCGCAACCATCAGCCGCCTGACGTTCGCATCTGGAAAGACTTTTGTGACACTTGCCAAAGAGAATTTCGGGACGGTTCCCGCCTTCTACATCGTGGTTGCGGTCGTAGTGAGCCAGTTCACCTCCAATATCGGTGTGCTGGGCATAGTTTCGGAAGCATTTGC
>JBFGHF010000269.1:0-6005 GCA_041578355.1 Acidobacteriota bacterium | reverse complement strand
GTGCGGCTCAGTCCCTCATTCCGCCGGCTTCACAGGACGGACACTGGATTTCAGTTCTCGAGAGCCGTCAGTTTGCGCTCGAGAAACCTCTTCTCGGGTTCACTGCAGGGGGATCGGAGGGCCTGACGGTAGAGCCTGGCTGCTTCGGTCCGCTTGCCCAGCTGCTCCTGGAAAGCCGCCATGGTGGCGGGCAGAAGGGAATAGGAGCGCAGGGAGGGGTGGTCGCGGATTCGGTCAAGCTCGCTCAAGGCTTCGGCGGGGCCGCGCACGAAGCAAAGCGCCACGCTGCGGTTGAGCCTGACGACCGGGGAGTCTTGGGAAGAGAGCAGGGCGTCGTACAGTCCCAGTATCCGACGCCAATCCGTCTCTTGATAACTGGGCGCGGATGCGTGCGTGGCCGCGATTGCCGCCTCGAGGTGGTATTGGCTTTCGTCTCCGCCTCCGATGGAGCTCTCCAGATGACGGAAACCCTCTTGAATCAGATTGCGGTCCCAAAGACTCCGGTCCTGCTCGGAGAGAAGAAGCAGCTCTCCCGAGCCGTTTTGACGTGCGGGCAGCCGCGCCGCCTGAAAGAGCATCAAGGCCAGCAGGGCTTCAACCCTGGGCCGCTTCGTCAGCGGGTGACGAACCAGCAGTCCCGTCAAGCGGATCGCCTCTCGGCAGAGATCGCCGCGAATCACACGTTCCCCGCTGGCAGTGCTGTAGCCCTCGTTGAACATCAAGTAGAGCACGGCCAGAACGGAGTCGAGCCTGCGAGCAAGTTCTTCGCCTCGGGGCATGGCGAGTCCGATCTTCTGGCGGCGGATCTGTCGCTTGGCCCGAACCAAACGCTGGGCGACCGCGCTCTCGCGAGCCAACAGCGCGCGGGCGATCTCGGAGACACCGAATCCTCCCACGGTCTTGAGGGTCAAGGCCACCGCTGCGGCGGGCGGGAGAGACGGGTGGCAGCACATGAAGATCATCCGCAGCTGGTCCTCGGCAATCTCCTTCTCGAAGACGATGCGGTCAGATTGCTCCGGTGAGGAGAGACGGCCCAGCTGCAACTCGATCTGACTCTGCTTTTCGCGCAAGCGCGACTCTCGCCGCAGAACATCGAGCGCTCGGTTGCGGGCCACCCGCACGATCCAGGCTTCGGGCTTGTCGGGCACCCCATGAAAAGGCCAACTCTGGAGCGCCGACATCAACGCCTCTTGGACGACCTCCTCGGCCAGGTCCAGGTTGCCCGGCCCGAAAATCCGGGTCAGCCGGGCCAGGATGCGCCCCGACTGGCGGCGGAAGAGATGGTCGACGAGTTGGGTGACCGCGGGTGGTTGGGTGTCGGGGTTCATGGGTTCATGGATTTATGGGTCTATTGGTCTATTGGTCTATTGGTCTATTGGTCCATTGGTCCGTGGGTCCATTGGGTTTCACTGGACCAGACCTGTGACTTTTCATCGACTCGAATTAGGCGCTGACGGGAATCGGCTCCACCTCGCGCAATTCGATCGAGCCGTAATCCAGGTGGGGGCAGTCGCGGCACAGTTGGGCCGCTTCTTCATACCCGTCCGCCTCGATCAGAAAGAAGCCGCCGATGACCTCCTTGGTCTCGCTGAAGGGACCGTCGACCACCAGGCGCCCCCCTTTGCGGCTCAGGCGCCGGCCGCCGTCGTCGCGCAGTTTCTCGGAGCCGTGCAGTCGGCCCGCCTCGGCGAGCCTGGAATGCCAAGCCTGGTACTTTCGAATGATGGCCTGCATTTCCTCGGGGGAGTAGCGGCTGAATCCGTCCGGTGGTTCGTGGAGCAGCAAAAGGTATTTCGACATTTTTCCTCTCCTTTGTCAGTCAATTCGTTGAACTCATTCTATTGACGAACGAGGCGGAGAGGAATCGACATGGCAGTCGGCGGTCCGCTGTCCGCAGTCGGAACCTGCCACAGAACCACTCACTACGTCACTTCGGCGACCAGCACGATGGGGTCGCGCCTGGAGACGACGACACCACCGGGAGGTTCGACGGTGACGGCGAAGAGGCGGGGATCGAAGACGGTCAGTTTTGCACGGATGGGGATGACGATTTCCTGGTCGCCGCTCACGTCGAACACACCTCCGTCCACCGGGAAACGGTCGTCGCGATTGGCGTCGAAAATCCACAGCTGGTATTGCGAGATGCGAGGGTCGTTTGCTTGCAGGCCGCGGATCCGGAGGTAGCCTCTCTGCAGGCTGTTGCTCCAGACCACGTCTCCACTGACGACGTCCTTCAAATCTTCCGAGGGAGAGGTCCAACTCTCGACGATCAGGTCGCGTGCTTCGCTCAAAAGGATTTGGCGCTCTGCTTGAGGGGTGATTTCCGGCGGCTCGGCAAGACGGGGCCACCAGCCGATCACGGCGATGACCAGAGAGGCTGCCGCCGCCAGCCAAGGAGCCCAGCTCCAGGTCGTGGGGGACGGGCTTGGAGGCCGGCGATGCTCGAAGCTCCGGACCTGCCCGGCTCGGTTTTCGTCGGCGTCGGGCGCCTTCACCGCAAAGAAATCGCGGGCCTGCCCGAGGACCTCGTCTTTGAGTTCCCGGGGACACTCTTCCAGCTCGCTAGTCAAAGCAAGGTCGCAGGCGGCGGCGGCCAACTCGTAACTCTCGTCCACCTGATCCGGCCACCGCTCCAGGAGTTTATTCAACTCGGCGGCTTCCGCCTCTGCCAGGCCTTCGCTGGCGCGCAGGATCATGAGTTCTTCGAGTCTGTTGGCCTGCTCGCTCATGACACCACCCCCGGACGGACGGACGGCTGGGCGCCGAAAAGTTGTTGTCTGACGGCTTTCAAACCTCGCGTGATGTGGGACTTTACAGTGCCCAAAGGCATTTCGCTGGCCTCTGCGATTTCCTGATGCGTCATGCCGTGGTAGATGGAGAGAATCATGGTCTGGCGCTGCTCGGGGCGTAGTTGCGAGAGCACCCTGAGCGCCAGGGCCGCTTCCGCAGACCGCTCGATCACCCGGTGATCCTCCTGCGGGAAATCAAAGTCGTCCGCCGACTCGGTTACGGGTCGACGCTTCTTCATGCGGAATCGATCGATCAACCGTCTGCGCGCGATCATAGCCACGAAAACTTTCTCGGAGGCTCGCTGGGGATCGTAACGAGAGGAGTTCTTCCAGAGCTCGATGAAAACTTCCTGGACGGCGTCTTCCGCCTCCGGGGTGCTGCGAGTGAAGCGGCGGGCGATCGACCACACTAGAGCGCTGTAGGTATCGACGCACTCTTGTACGGCGGCGGTTTCTCCCGCAGCAATTCTGGTCAAAAGTGACATAGACTCGCCGGGAAACGATTCTAACAACATTACCGCGGACGGAAAAACCGTCCGCGGTAGGACTCGAGCCCGTCGAATTTCATCAGTTTTTCGCTGAGGCGTTTTCGTCATCCGACGCCTCGCGGCCAAGCCGATAAATCCTCCGGGCGGGCTTTCCGAGCTGGAAAAGCCTTCTCCGTCAAGAAGCGTTTAGTCGGGCAGAATCACGGAGTCGATGACATGGATCAGCCCGTTGCTGCACTCGATGTCGGTCTTGACGACTTGAGCGTTTTTCACCTTCACGCCGTCCGCATTGGCGGCAATACCGACGTTCTGTCCATTGAGCGTTTTGGCGCTCTTCAAAGTCACCACCTTGGAGGCGGGAACCCGACCCGAAACCACATGGTAGGTGAGAATGGCCTTCAGCTTGTCACGGTTTTCAGGTTTGAGCAGAGTCTCCACGGTGCCCTCGGGCAGCTTCGCGAACGCTTCGTCAGTGGGCGCGAAGACGGTAAAGGATCCGCCGCGCAAGGCATCCACTAAATCGGCGGCCTGAAGAGCAGCCACCAGCGTCTTGAACGAACCGGCGGCGATCGCCGTGTCGACGATGTCTTTGGTCATCTTCTTCTTGTGGCCACCGGCAACCAGCCCGGCGGTCGAAACGACGAGAATCAGTGAGAACATGAACAGGAATGACAACTTTTTCATTTTTTCAGTTCCTCAGTAAGAATTGTTATTCATCGGTAACGTGCCATCGATCTTGCGATGACACTTATTCATTCGCGGGGATTGGCGTTCCGGATGCAGAAAACTTTTTTTTGGTCTTCACCAATTGGAGCGGGCCGTAGCGCGCCCCTGCAGAGGGTCTCGAAAAGCGGGAAAACCCTGGTGTGCGACAGCGGGAGTTGCGTACCTGGTTAGCTTCTCCCCGTTAGTTTGAGTCTGGTTTTCGAGAGCGAGGAGCGAGACCGAGAGCGCGAGCGAGACCCTGCAACCTGGAGACTTGTGCTGCCACTTTTGAAGATGAAGTGAAAAATGCCGGGGCGTTCGATGCCCTTCTTAGGCTTACCCACGCAATGGTCCGCCGGTCTCGCTCTCGCTCTCGGTCTCGCTCTCGGTCTGGCTCTGGCTCTGGCTCTCGCTCTCGGCTAAGCGAGCTGCCGCGCTGTCATGTCAAGCAGGACCAACTTACTCACGAGGAGAGATTTGGAAGAAGGGCGGACCGGAATGAGATTTCGTCAACGTGGCAGAATAGGACTTGATGTTGCTGAAAAAGGGTCCGGTTCTGGCGGCGGCGGTCGTGCTGCCGCTCTTCTCAGGGGCCGCATTCCTGGGGGCCTCCTGGACGGTAGGACCCGCTGCGGCGATGCAGCGGGGAAGTGCCGCCGGCATGAACCGGAGCGAAATCGAGTTCGAGAGCGCCGCTGAGCGGCGGGCCTGGGAGGCGGTGGTTGAGTCGCAAAACGACAAGCCCGGGCGGGCGCGAGCCTTCCTGGCTGAGCACCCGGGCAGCATCATGGCGGCCGAGGCCCATTATCTACTTGCTCTGGACGCCCTCGAGCATCAGGCCGTCGATCGGTTCGACAACCATGCCAGAGGGGCCTTGAAGGAATTCCCCCGTCTGGTGCGACGCCAACCAGGCCAGCGCATCCGCTGGCTGAGCCTGCTCGCCCAACTGGGCTTCGTCGAGAGCGAAACGGGACGCCTCGAGTCGGCCCGAACGAGCGCCCGCGAACTGCTGCGCCTGGTGGACGACACCCAACCCGGACAGGGATGGACTCGGCCGGCCTGGGAAGCGATGATTCGACAGTTGCGCGCTTCCGCCCACTACATCCTGGGCAGATCGCAACTCGGCGCGGAGGACGGTTTAGCCGAAGCGATCCTCCACTTGGAAAGGGCTGTCCATTTCAACCCGCTCGACGACTACGCCTATTACCGGCTTGGTCAGGCGCTCAACGCGGCGGGGCGTGAGGCCGAGGCCGGGCGGAATCTGGCACGCGCCGCCTTGCTGGAGGGAGTTGCCGGCTCGGCCGCATCGCAACTGCTCGGCCGCACGCTCACTCCCGATGAAAAGCGAACTCTGCTCGAGGAGCAGGCGACTTGGCTGGATGGCCAACTCAAGCTCCGACCCTCGGCACTCTTTGCGCTGGCCGACGGTGTGCCGCATCCGGCCTATTGGGTGCACGCCGTGCCTCGGGAAGTTCGCCATTCCAGTTTTGCAGGTTCGGACTTTTCGAACATCCGCCGGCTCGACTACTCCGGTCCTGAATCGTGTCAGGCCTGTCATCCTCTCAAATACCAAGACTGGGCCACACACTCGCATCGCTGGATGAACGCCTCGGCCGGCCCGCAAACCGTCAAGGGCGATTTTGACGACAAACAGGTCCGCTACCTGGGAGGGAAGGCCGATTTTGTTCGCCAGGGAGAAAACTACCGAATGCGCCTGGCCCGGGGGCGCCTCAAGAGGACCTACGCCGTCACCCGCACCATCGGTTCGAGGTTTTTTCAATACTACGTGGGAAGGCAGATCGAGGGACCGGAAACCGCAGCGGGCCCCCCAGAACCGGTCGAAGAAGTGCTGCCCTTCGGCTATTGGCTGGGCCGCAGGCAATGGGTCCCGGTGGTTCACATCGACGAGGAGATGCCGGACGGCCAAAGGCGAGATCCCTTCTCCGCGTCCCTTTCGCCGGTGGCCTACGACCGCAATTGCAGCGCCTGTCATACGACTCGCCCGATCGGCGACTGGATGCTG
>JBFGHF010000268.1:0-6032 GCA_041578355.1 Acidobacteriota bacterium | reverse complement strand
GCTTTTACGAGACCTTCGGCAACTCCATCCCCGACACCGTGGAACGAAAACTGACCGAGCGCCAGACATCCAAGCAGTGGTACCGGCCCAATCCGCCGCTGGAGAAGACGATGTGGTCGTTGCGCAACAACACTAACTACATGCAGAGCGGTGTGCTGGTGGCTCTCGACTACGTGGCCCGTCATCGAGAGCGCTTCGTCGAGAACTTCTACCAACGCTCGGCCCGGGCGGTCGAGGCGGGACGCGACGAGAAGCCCCACGCCTACGTGATTCCGGTCGAGCAGAAGCGGCGCTTGGCAGCCGCCGATCTGGCCAAGCTCCTGCAGCGCCAGGGGTTGGAGGTTCATTTCGCCGCCGAGGGACTGGGGTGGTCGACCAGCGACTCCAAGCCTTCCGAAAGCGATTCAAACGGCGATGAGGGTGAGCGCAAGGAATTGAAGGGCGGGGCGTACGTCGTCCGCATGGACCAACCGTACCGGATACTGGCCCGGGTTCTTCTCGACAAACAGAATTTTCCCGCCGACGCCAATCCGCCCTACGACGATACCGGCTGGATGCTTCCCGCACTCCATCAGGTCGAAGTCCATGCCGTGGGCGATCCGGAGATCCTGAAAGCAGAGATGAGCGTGCTCACCGATGCGGTGTCGGCTTCGGCCGACAATAGCGGCCTTTCCGGCCCCGTGCTTGTCTTGGACAACACCACCGAAGACCAGTTCACCGTCTTCCGCTTCCGTCTTGAGGACGTGCCCATGAAAGCCGCCGAAGAATCCTTTGAGGTGGGCGAGCAGAGGTTCGCGGCTGGAAGCCTGATCATCGAAACCGATACCGCCGACCTGCGCCGACGAGTCGTCCTGCAAGCCAATCAACTGGGGTTGACGCTGGCCGAGTCCGAGACGGTCCCCGATGTCGCCGCCCACGACGCCGAGGTGCCGCGGGTGGCGCTGGTCCACACCTGGGTGTCGACACCGCAAGACGCCGGTTGGTGGCGCCATGCCTTCGACACCATCGGGATTCCCTACACCTATCTCTCCGAACAGGACCTGGGAAGCCAGGACCTTTCCCGCTTTGACGTGATCATCATGCCCCGTACCCGGGCCAACCCCCAAACCCTCGTGGCCGGGTCTTCGTCGGCCGGGCCTCCCTTGCCCTGGAAGAAGAGCGATGAGTACCGGCACATCGGGATCATCGACGAAACCGACGATGTTCGGCGCGGCATGGGCTACCAGGGCCTGGCCAATCTGAAGTCGTTCATCGAATCCGGCGGGGTGTTCCTGACCGAGGGTTCGACCGCCGCGTTGCCCATAGAGATGGCCATCACTCGCCGCATCGGCATCCGCAGGACGCGCAACCTGGTTGCCCGCGGGACGGTGGTCAAGGCGCAAGTGGCCGACAAGAAGAGTCCCATCACCTACGGCTACGACGATTCACTGGCGGTCTACTTCAACCAGACGCCGGTCTTTCAGATCAACAAGAACCTGGGCAGCTATCGCACCCCGGACTGGCTCAAGGAGGAGATCTGGGAGCGCGAGGTGCCTCGGGCCGTGGTCAATTTCGCCGAGAAAGACCTCTTGGTGTCGGGAGCTTTGCGCGGAGCGTCGGAATTGGCGGGAACGCCGGCGGTGGTGGACGTTCCGGTGGGCGAGGGCCACGTGGTGCTTTTCGCCAACCGGCCTTTCTGGCGCTGGGAGACCCGCGGCAGCCACGCTCTCGTCTTCAACACCCTGCTGCACTGGAACGACCTGCGCAGCGGCTGGCCGGAGAGGCCGGAGGAAGAGTAGGGAGCTCCGACCCGGGATGGCGCCGCTGTCCCGGGTTGGCGACTCTGACAGAGCTTCGTTCGTGAGAACGGGGTGTCCGCCGCCCGATCATCGGAATTCCGCGATTCGATTGCAGCTCTGAGGGGGTCGAAGCAGGTCGATTACGAGACCCACAGACCCACAGACCCACGGACCCCCAGACCCACTCACGACGAAGTGTGATCGTGGACGATTCTCCAGTCCTGGTCGAACTTGCGGAGGATCAACGTGAAGCGCCCCGTGTTCGTCGTGCCGTCGGAAAGGTCGAGCTCAAAACGGCCTCGGGCGAAAGCGGCGTCGGAGTTGAAGATCTCGATTTCCAGATCGTGAAAGCCGAGCCTCCCCGTTTCTCTTCCCGGTGCGGCATAGCGCCGTTGGTAGCGTGCCAACGTCGCCTCCCAGCCCTTGATCAGGGACGCACCGGAGATGAAGGTGAGTTCGGGCGAATTCCAGTAGCCGGACATGAACTCGGCTAGATCCCCTTTGTTCCAGGCGGTCACCTGCGCATTGAGCACCAGTTCGATGTCCAGTTCGGAGCGCAGCCGATTCACCGGCGGTTGAAAGTTCCGGGTGCAGGCCGGGAGGATCAGGGCGGTCAACAGGAGCAGGCTGGCGCAACAAATACGGGGTCTCATCAAAAAAATCCTCCGTAGTCTGATCTTGCCATAATACGCAGACCGAGTTCGAGACGCAGCATAGGCAGCACAGGATGATGCCAGGTTGTCCGAAGAGGCGAGCAGCCGGAAGGGCCCTGTCGGGGGGACGGCCCCCGTTCAAGGGAGCTTTTTTCCCGAGCGCACCATGCAAGGCCGCGACACGGCGGGGACGGGCGTTTTCTTCGGGATTGGCGCCTGCAAGGCCGCGGCACCCGGAGGTCGAATTTGACCATAACCTGAAACCTTAGGGGCCCCCGGGCATCTTTAGAGGCTTGTAAGACGAAAAACCCGCCCGGCGGGCGCGGCCTCGAGCGGCTCGCGAGCAACAGCCTCGCGCAGCACCGGGACGACCGGACAGGGTCGAACCCAAACGTAAATGTCAGCCTGGCGAGCTAAACTGCCTAACTGGCAGGTGATAACAATGGGAATGAACATTCCGACCCCCAAAGCGCTGCTCTAGTTCACCGGACCAGTCTCTGTTTCCACGCGTTGGCGATCTCGCTACTCGAACACCACTTTGGAGTTGGATCGTTCATGCTTTGCAACAGGGGCTGGATTGCACCGGGGCTTTAACGGGTCGTTTCGTATCGATAACAGGAAGGAGGAGACCGATGAGTCGAAAAAAGGCATCTACCGTCTTGAAGCTGGCTCTTGTCTCTCTGATTCTTGGTCTAATAGCCGGCGGAGCGATTTTCTCCTACAACTCCGCCGAAGTGGCGCTCAAACTGGAGCGTTTGAGGAGCCAGAATCGTGCTCTCGTCGAACAGGCGGAGCACATGAAGTTCATCCGCGACATGTCGATTGAGTTCTCGATCAGCCCGCGCATCGTGGAGCTGATCGATGAACAATCACGCCGCTATGTCGACAGCACGCAGGCGGAGTGGCGTCTGATCCAGACCCCGGAGTTCATGACGCACATCATGCTCTCGATCATCTACGCGGAGTCGAAAGGGGATGCTCGAGCTGTGGGGGACCGAGGACGGGCCCGCGGCCTGACCCAGATCTGGACCTCGACGGCCCGACAATACGGGGAAGTGTCGGCGAAAGACCTTCTCGATCCCGCCGTCAACATCGATTATTCGTTTCGCCACTTCGAATACCTTCTGCAGCGCTACCGGGGCAACCTGGCTCTGGCGCTCTACGCCTGGAACCGGGGCCAGGGGACCATCGACAAGCTGCTCATGTACGGCGAACCTCCCAACAACGCCTACGCTCCCAAGGTCTATCGTGCGGCCATGGCCGGTGCGCGGTCGGCCGTCAAAGGGGATTGAGGGGGGTCAGGCCAGGCCCGCGTTCTGGGCGGGCCGGCAGCGCCGCGGGACCATCCGAGACCCGTTTAACGGGCGGCAATCCTAGCGCCCGATTCGTCGCGAGAAGCGACCCGGCCATTGAACAAATAGCAGGCGAATCCAGTAGTATTGATTGTTATGGACATCGCCAATCTTGCTCTCGCATTGGGTTCGAGTTTGACGGCGGGTCTCAACCTGTACATCACGGTCCTGATTCTCGGGCTGATGAACAGGTATGAACTGCTCTCCCTTCCCGCCAATCTCGACGTTCTTTCCAGCTGGTGGGTGCTGGGCACGGCAGGCTTTTTGTTGGCCGTGGAGTTCTTGGCCGACAAGATCCCCTACGTGGACAATACCTGGGACGCCATCCACAGCTTCATCAGAGTCCCGGCCGGGGCGGTCTTGGCCGCATCGGCGCTGGGCGAGGTCCCGCCTTCGACCTATTGGGTCGCCGCCCTGCTCGGCGGAGCGGTCACCTTCACGGCTCACGGAGCCAAGGCGACGACACGACTGGCCGTCAACTCGACCCCGGAGCCTTTCAGCAACTGGTTTCTGAGTTTCGCCGAGGACGCAATTTCCCTGGGTCTGCTTTGGCTGGTGGCCAGCTATCCCTATCTGGCTTTGGGCGCCTCGATCTTGCTGCTGCTGCTCTTCGCGATGATCATCTACTTCTTCTACCGATTCTTCAAGATGATCTTCAGCAGGGATCGTCTTCGCCCCGCCACTTGAGGATTCGAAGTTGAAAGGGACAATACCGGGGGATTCTGGCTTTGATTGAAAAAGAGGCCGAAAAGGCTTTGCGTGAGGCCGGCGGGGACTGGCAAAAAGCAAACAAACTGTTTCACGACCGCATCGAGGCCGAAGAGGAACTTCGACGCGGCTTGCTTGACAAAGGAATCGATCAGGAGCTGCGCGACGCCGCCAAGCGGCTGGGAGAGACCACCCGGTCTTGCCCCTACTGCGCCGAGGTCATTGTGGTAGACGCGGTCAAGTGCCGCTTTTGCGGAGAATGGTTGAGCGAGCCTGGTTCCTCCAGCTCTCTTCCCGAGGCGCCGCCGGCCGACCCGTCCAGCGCCCCCATCATTCGACACTTCACTCTGCTCACGGGCTGGGTGCTGATCGTGCTGATGGTGATCCTGATCGTCTCCTTCGCACGATGACCGAGCGGGGGCCAGGCATCGACGGGCAGAGCGCCAAAGGAGCCTGGTCGCTGATCTGGGTGCTGCCCTTCTCACTGCTTTTGACGGGCGCCTGTTCGGCCCGGGCCGATCTTCTGCCCGGTCCCCCCACGGGAGGTCCACCCTCGGCGTTCAACACCTGTCCCTCCAATTCGGGCGAAAGACTGATCATCACCGTCTCAAACCAAGGGGGGAAGGCCACCAAATCGACCACCACACGGGTGCTTTTCGGCCCACTCCCGGCGGTCACCCTTCCCACGCGCCCGGTGCTTCCCCGAGACTCGGTCAGCGTCAGCTTCCGAATTCCCGAGGCCTGCTACCAACCCGATTGCGAGATCACCGTTTTGGTCGACTGGCTCAACGAGGTGCGGGAGTCGAACGAGGACAACAACCAGGCCAAGAAAGTGTGTTCGGGTCCCAATCCCCAGCCCGACTAGGTCGGCAGGAAGTTCACAAACTGGTCAAATTTGAGTTTCTAGACCTCGTCATCGTCATCGTTGTCGAAGCTCGTTGGCGGGATGGCGCTGATTGACCTCGGAAGGCGGCTGATTACGAATACGATTACCGGACCCCTCGGCGGTATGAGGTCGCTCGCTAGCCCTTGGTCGCTGGTCTTTTGATCCCCTACTCCAACTTGTCGATCTGATCACTCAGACCGGTGTACTCCCAGCGAAGCAGGGCGATGGGGACGTTGCCGTTCTTCCAAAGGAAATCGTGGAAATCGCGCAGCGAGAAATTTTCGCCTTTGACGCGCTTGGCGTCGGCCAGAAACTGCAGGATCTGCAGTTTCCCGATCTGGTAACTGATGGCCTGACCCGGAGTCGAGGCGAAGAACGCTGCTTCCCATTGGGCGGTCTGCCGATCCATGGGGACCGCCTTCTCGAGGTAGTCCGCCGCTTCCGGGATGCTCATCTCACCCAGGGCCAGTTTGACGTCGACTTCCACTCGCAAGGCCCTCAGCCGCATGAAGTTGTAAATAATCTCCCGCACTCTGGGCCGATCGTCGAAGAGGCCGTGCTGAAGCAGCATTTCTTCGCTGTAGAAGCCGAGCCCCTCGTTGGCGGCGGAGTCGTAGTAGAAGCGTCGGATGGGATTCTCCTGGGCCCAGGAGAG
>JBFGHF010000267.1:0-6077 GCA_041578355.1 Acidobacteriota bacterium | reverse complement strand
ATCCGCGGACGGCCGGGCTCCCAACAAATGATGTGACAACCGGTCAACCTCTTGCTGGGCCAACGGCGTCAGTTCCACGAAGGTCATGCGCACGCGGGGGCGCAACTCCTGCTCGAGAGCCTGCCAGCCCGAATCCCGACAGGACGTGGTGCTGGTGCCCACCACCAGCACCGGGGTTTTTGTTTGAGCCGAGAGCACCCGACAAGACCGCAGCTCGGCTTCACTGAGTCGATGAAGGTCCTCGGCGAAGATCACCAGACCGCCATTGTCGGATGCCTCGAGCAAGGTCTCGAGCCCCGCCTTCTCGGAGAAACTCGCCGTCGGCAATCCCTCACCCTTGCCCAAGGTCAAGCCACCTGGCCGATGTCCCAGGTCGGCCACCGTGGTGCGTGCGATCTGGGCTTTGAGGCGAAGCCGAGCCAGAAGCCTGCTTTTTCCTATTCCACTAGGCCCCGAGAAGACCAGAAAAGAGGTGCCCCGTCGAGCCTGCGCCAGGCTCGACAGAGCGTTCTCGAATTGGGCCAGTTCCGCTTCCCGTCCCACCAGCGGAGAGCGAAGTCGACCTTCCCCCGGGACCTCTTGTCCACCCAGGGCGGCCACCGCGTCGGCGGCGCTGGAGGGTCGCAGCTCGATTCGCTTTCGAGTCAATTCGAGAATCAGTTCTTCGACCTGGGCGGGCATGTCGGGATTGACCTTGCGCGGACGGACAACGGCAGCCAGCTCTTGTTTTCGCTGCAGGAGGTCGATGTCGTTCTCAGCGAAAGGATGACGACCTGTCCAGATCCAATAGAGCAGAAGTCCCAGCGAGTAAAGATCGCTGCGCGGCCCCTGCTTGCCGCCCTGGATCAGTTCGGGGGCCGCATAGCAGAGACTCGAGCGGTCGGCCCCCGGCTGTTGGTGGAAATGGCTCGGCAAAAGCAGATTCAGCAGCCAGCCGCCCGGGCCGACCATGATCTGACTCGGCCTGAGGAGTCCTACATAGAAGCTTCGCCGATGAAGGAAATCCAGAAGCTCGGCCAATTCCCGAGCCAGCCGGGCCGCCTGATGCTGGGGGCGGCGTCCGCTCCTCATCGGAAAGAAGGGAGCCACGACCCCGATTCTCCGTCCCCGGAAGGCCAGATCCCTGACCGGTATCAGCCGCGAGTGGCGAAGAGATCGCCGATGGTCGAAGGCTTCTTCCAACTCGCGCGACGTCGAATCGGGGTTGAGGTCACCCCGCAGCAGAGTGACAACGCAGGGACTCTGGCTCTCACGCTTGTCGGCGGCCAAGTAGACACGGAGGTCGGGACCCGGCTCCAGCGGCCGGATGAATTCGTAGCGCTCCCGCATGCGCTCCCCCTGTGCGAAGAAAGCGTGGATTTAACATAGCTTTTTAATATCGAGTCTGGCGATGCGGAGTCAAGCCCAAATGACTGTGTCGACCAAAAAAATCTCTATATGACAATACATTCGCTTGAAATCGAGGTCGAATCTGCCGCTCGCAGCCGTTTCTTCGGGAGAGAAGTCGGCTGGCGGGAATCGGTCTTACGAGGCGAGGTTGCCCTTCCCGGCACGCTTTTTGTGTATTTTTTTGTTTTTTTCGCAAATTGCTTGACTCGCGGCTTTCAATGAAGTACTGAATTGGCACACGCATCATTCGCGTTGAGGGGTCTCCACGCTCGACTGGAAGCTTTAAATCAAGAGCGGAGGTGTGTTTTCTTCCACTCTTTTACTAAAGTGCGAGTTGTCCGCAAAACCACATTCATGGGGGGTGAAATGTCACATTTGAAATCTGTTGTGACCCCATGCATGCGACGAGCGTTTCCGCTCCTCGTTCTGCTGGGGTTTGGCAGTACCTTGCTGGTGGCTCGAGCCAATGCGGAGCTGACCAAGATGGCCGACGTGCTGCGGGAAGAAGTCGCCTTTCTTCTTTCCAATCCGGCCTACGATTACCGGATACCGGTGATCGTGGAAACGTCGCCGGACTTGGCTTCCTTGCAGCTCGGTGTTGGGAGGCCCCGGCTGAGCGAAGAAGGGGAGGGCGAAGCGCTCCCGTTGATCGGCGCCAGGGCGATGAGGCTGAGCGGAGCGCAGTTGGCGCGCTTGGTGCGTTCTCCCGACGTGGGGCACATCAGTCTGGACGCGGTGATCCGATCCAATTCGGTCGATCCTCAGCCGGTCAAAAGGAGGGCGCTCAATCCCATCCTGCAATCCTTGGGCGTGACTCGGGCCGCCGAGTCCGGATGGGACGGAACGGGGGTCGGGGTGGCAGTCTTCGATTCGGGCGTGGCACTGCATCCCGATCTGGGAACCCCCAAGCGCCGCGGCGTGTCCGTCGATTTCACTTCGGGCCGCCCGATCCCGACCTTCAGCAATCGTGACGACTTCGGCCACGGCACCCATGTGGCGGGGATCGTGGCCGGAGACGGCGGCGACTCGGGTGGCCTGTATCGGGGCGTCGCTCCCGGCATCACGCTGATCGACATCAAGGTGGTCGACGGAGAAGGGAAGGGTTGGACCAGCCACCTGATTCAAGCCATGGACTGGCTGATTCAACACCGGGACCGCTACGCTGTCCGGGTCGCCAATCTCTCGGTGAGTCATCCACCCTTCGAGCCTTACTGGAGCGATCCCCTGTGCAAGGCGGCGGCCCGATTGGTGGATGCCGGCATTGTGACGGTCGCCTCATCCGGGAACCTGGGAAAGACCAGCGAGTTTCCCGAGATCTGGGGGTCGATCAGCAGTCCGGGAACTTCGCCGGCAGTCATCACCGTCTATCCGATCAACACGCGGGGCACGGCGAGGCTGAGCGACGACATCGGAACTTCCTACGGCTCGCGGGGCCCGAGTTTCGGGACGAATCTGCTCAAGCCCGATCTGGCTGCGCCCGGAAACCGGGTGGTCAGTTTGCTGGCTCGTGGCAGCGCTCTTCATCGACGCCTCAAGAACGACACTGTGGGGGGAAGCTACGCGCAGTTGAGCGGCTCCAGCATGGCGGCGCCCTTCGTCACCGGCACCGTGGCCTTGATGCTGCAAGCCAATCCCGAATTGGAGCCTCACCAGGTGAAGTTGATCCTGCTGGTCTCGGCGGTCAAGCTGACCGATCCTCACATCCTCCAACAAGGGAACGGGATGGTGAACACCTTCGGTGCGGTGCGTCTGGCGGCAGCCGTCGCCGAAAGCCCTCCGGGAACGGTATCGCCCTGTTGGAGTCTGGCCGGCGAGGATGTGTGCATGGGAGGTGCCGTCGCCTTCGGCGACAGGGTCTTGGCCACATCGTTGCTCGACAGCGACGAGTTCTTCCTTTGGGGGGACGGCCGAGTCTGGTCAGACCAGGTGCTTTGGACCAGCCAGGTGCTCTGGACCAGCCAGGTGCTCTGGACCAGCCAGGTGCTTTGGACCAGCCAGGTGCTCTGGACCAGCCAAGTCGATTGGTCTGATCTGGTCCTGCCGGGCGATCCCGTGGTGTGGAACGACCAGGTGCTGTGGACCAGTCAGGTCCTGTGGACCAGTCAGGTGCTCTGGACCAGTCAGGTGCTGTGGACCAGCCAGGTGCTGTGGACGAGTCACTCGCTTGAGGGGGACCCGCCATGACGATCAAGCCAATCGGAGCTGACCGATGCAATTGTTTGTTTCGGCGGAAAATGAAGGAGGCAGCGATGGCCAAGAAAATCGTGTATTGGGGTAACTAGAAATCGGGAGCCGGCCGGGTGTCGGAGGTTTGAGAGCCGACACTCGGGACTTCGCGGCTGCGCTCGACGGTTTGGTGCAGCTGCTCGACATTCCGCGGCGGCAAGCTTAAGATGTCACCTTGAATCTTTCGGCATCGAGGCTGGGTTGCGGCTGTGTTTTTCTCTGATCGAATTCCGCTGCGTGCGCGAATCTACATTGGTGGCGTAATCGCCGCGGGTGTTCCGGTCTTGGTGCTCTCGGCCTACCGCACCCTGTGGAATGTAGATTTCGGCTGGGTGTCCTTGGCTTTTCTGACCATTCTGGGCGGGTTCTTTCCGATCACGATTCCCTCCTTCAAGGAACAGACGCAGTCCCTCTCCTTGACCGTCAGCGATGTCTTCGTCTTCGCTGCGCTGCTTCTTTACGGGCCGCTTGCCGCGGTCACGCTTTCGGTTCTCGACGTTCTCGTCTCCACGTTCCGGGCGCCCCCTAATCCTCTCTACAAGCATGTCTTCAACGCCTCCATGCTGGCCTTGGTGACGCTGGCCGTGGGCAGGCTTTTCTATTTCATGATGGGCGTGGATGCGCCTCTGAAAGGGTCTGAGGTCGATCCACTGATTCCCTTCTTTGTGGCATTGGGGGTGACGGGCTGTCTTTTCTACACGCTCAATTCGGGTTCCATCGCTCTGGCCATTTCCCTGGTGGCGGGGCAGTCCTGGATCAAGGTGTGGAGAGTGAACTTCTTTTGGGGTTCTCTGGCGACGATCGCCGGGGCCTCTTTGGCGGCGCTCATCTTTCTCACGTTCGAGCAGTTCCACCTCGTCTCGGTGGCCCTGACGATGCCGGTCATCATTGTCGTCTTCTACGCCTACAAGATGAATCTGACGAGGATCAACGAGGCCCGAGACCACGCCCACGAGGTGAACGAACTCTACCATTCGACGATCGCTTCGCTGGCCATGGCGATCGACGCCAAAGACCAATGCACCCACGGCCACGTTCATCGGGTTCAAAGCCTGGCGCTGGAGCTGGCCAAGAGGGTCGGCGTCTCCAGTGCGTCCCAACTGGAGGGGTTGAGGGCTGCAGCCTTGCTCCACGACATCGGCAAGCTGGCCATCCCCGAGTACATCCTCAACAAGCCTTCCCCTCTGACGGAGTGGGAAGAGCGCAAGATGCAGGTCCACCCTTCCGTGGGCGCCGACATCCTGGCCTTGGTTCCGTTTCCCTACCCGGTGACTCCCTTTGTCCGGCACCACCATGAACGCTGGGACGGGACGGGTTATCCGGATGGGTTGTCCGGTGAAGCGATTCCCCTGGGGGCGAGAATCCTCTCGGTGGTGGATTGCTACGACGCCCTGCGCTCGGATCGGCCCTACCGGCCCAGGCTCTCCAGGGAGGCCGCGCTCGATTATCTGCGAACACAGTCGGGGAAGGCCTACGACCCGACCATCGTCCAGATCCTGGTCGATCACATCGATGAGTTCGAGGGTCTCATCCGTTCGGTCGACTCGAGCTTGCCGGACAGTTTGATGCGCAGAATCGAGGACAACCTCTCCACGGAACCGGAGGTCCCCCGCCGCATCTCGGAAACCGTCTTTCACGACATTGCCTCGGCGCACAAGGAGATCCAAGCCGCCTATGAGATCTCCCAGACGGTGGGAAAGTCCCTCTCCGTGTCGGAGACCCTGGAGTTGTTGGGTGCCAAGATCATCACGTTGATTCCTTGCGACGGATGTTCGATCTACCTGCTCAATTCCAAAACGAACACCGTGGTGCCCTACCACACCGTGGGGATGCACAGCGAGATGCTCGAAGACGTGGAGATGCGGATCGGGGACGGGGTGACCGGCTGGGTTGCGGCCAACAATCAGACTCTGCTCAACGTATCTCCCGCTTCCGATTTCGCCGACAAGCCGCTGCTCAAGGCGGGTTTTCACAGTTGCTTGTCCCTGCCCCTGTCGATCGAAGAAAGGGTCTTGGGCGTGATCACCCTTTACTCGCGTCGAGTCGACCGGTTTAGCGAGGATCACTTGCGGCTCATGGAGACGATCTCCAGACAGGCTGCATCGGCCTTGAACAACGCCATCATTTACGAAGAGACTCAGGAGGACGCTTACACGGATTTGCTGACCGGACTCCCCAATCTCCGCTATTTCAGAGTGTTCGGGCATCAAGAACTCAAGCGGGCCAACAGGGTGGGATACCCGGTATCGTTCTTGATGATGGACTTGGAGGCTTTCAAGACGGTCAACGACCGCTTCGGTCATCGCGCCGGAGATCGAGTTTTGATCGAGATCGCGCACATCCTCCGCAACCAAATGCGGAAATCCGACACTTGCATCCGGTACGGGGGGGACGAGTTCGTGGGCATACTCCCCGGTGTGCACCAGCCACTGGTACGGTCGACTCTGGACCGGATTCAACGT
>JBFGHF010000266.1:0-6082 GCA_041578355.1 Acidobacteriota bacterium | reverse complement strand
GCCTTTCGAATCTGCGCAACTCCGCGAAGGACTTGGAACGCCGCCTTCCAGGCGGCAACGCCCGGCCCCGCCGGGCGCGAGCGCCCGGATGCCGGCAGGGATGCCGGCGTTCCAAGCGTGTCGAAAAAGGGTGCCTTTCGAATCTGCGCAACTCCGCGAAGGACTCGGAACGCCGCCTTCCAGGCGGCAACGCCCGGCCCCGCCGGGCGCGAGCGCCCGGATGTCGGCAAGGATGCCGGCGTTCCAAGCGTGTCGCTGAATCAGAAGGTTGCCCCCCGTTATCCTTGCTTCTTCAGGTAAGCGATGAAAGCGGCGATCCCCCCGATGGCGACCACGGCCATCAAGACCCGGAAAAGACTGATGAACCAAGCGATCCCTATACCCAGGGCGGGCCACTGGACCCACCACTCCCCGGGCGAAGTCATGATGTTGATCACGAAGAGAAGAGCCACGATCAAAGGGCCCACGAAGAGAAATTTGACGGCTTTGATAGTCTTGAGAACCATTTCCTTGGGATCCTCCCTGAAAAACAATACGGATGAGCGGGCCGGTCTGTTCCCTATCCGACAACCGATGGCGGGGGACGCTTGGCGGCGAAAGAGAGGAAACCGGTTACTGTCATGCGCCCTCTGCGGGTTGTTCGTCGGCGGCGACGACGATTCCTCCGCTCTTCTTCCCGATCGCCGGGTCGAGGAAGAGCCGGGCCACGGTGCGGCCCACGGACCGCGGCGACTGCGAACCGGAAAGATCCAGAAAGTCGGCCGCCTGCATGACCTTCTCGGTTCGAACCAGGCCGGGATGAAGTGAGACGACCCAGACGCCGCTGCCCTCGAGTTCCAGGGCCATGTCGCGTGTCAGTCGATCGGTAGCGCATTTGGCGGCCCCATAGATCGCGTTCCCCTCGTACTGTTGAGCCGCCCGGTGGGAGAGGTTGACGATCAGCCCCGATCCTTGTTCGATCATGCGGGAGGCCGCCAGTCTGGAACAGGCGAATGCGGCGCGAACTCCGGCGCCGAACATCGCCTCCCACCTCCAGAGGGGTTGTTCCCAGAAGGGTCGAGTCCAGGTGAATTCCCCCTGTTCCGTCATCCGCTCGTAGCCTCCCCAAGCGGAGTTGACGAGAATGTCCAGTCGTTCCTCCTGCTCGAACATCCGCAGGAAGACCGCCTCGGTTTGGGCATCGTTACGGTGATCGCAGCGGAGGGGAACACACTCTCCGACGAGTCCCTCGAATTCCTCCCGGGTCCTGTCCAAAGAGCCCTCTTCGGAACTTTCGGTCACCGTGCGGCTCGTGATGTATACCTTGGCCCCGGCCTCTCCCAGGCCCAGGGCGACTCCTTTGCCCACGCCGCGGCTGGCGCCGGTCACGAGGGCGACTTTTCCCGACAATGGTGCCATGCTTCCCATTGTACGGGCTTGTTACGAAGACAAACTCAAGGACTCTAGCCCGGCCGAACACTCAATGCGCAGCAGTCCGCTTCCGAAGTTGGGCATTCCGCTAGAATCAGCTCGGGAGGGGATCACTTGCTCGAAGAACTTCTCGAGGCGTGGCGAACCAACAACCGCATCAATCTGTTCTTGATCGATCAGATCAGCGACGAGGGAATGACTTGCACGCTCTCCAAGCGGGGTGGAAGGGATGTGGCGGGCCAGTTCGCCCATCTCCACAATATGCGGATTTACCTGCTTGAAGGCCGAGCCAAGGACTTGGCCGGCGGGCTGGTCAAATTCCCCTCCAAAACCGCCCCCTCCCGGGATGATCTGAAAGGTGCGTTGAGGGCATCCGGCGCGGCCATCGACGTTTTTCTGGGCGGAGTGCTATCGGGCCAGCCGCAGCGCCGGGGATTCAAGAAAGGAATCTTCACCACCCTCGCTTATCTCGTCTCTCACGAGAGTCATCATCGGGGTAGCATATTGTTGACTCTCAAAGAGAGTGGGCACCCGGTGGAGAAAAAAGCTCGCTACGCCATTTGGGGTTGGGACCGGATGTGAGGATGGGTTCGCTCCGAGGAGGCCCAGCCCCAATCGCGGGCCGCAACAATTACGCAGCTGGGTTCGCCGTAGGTGTTTGGCGTCTCTCCGGTGGTCTGAGTCTGGTTTTCGAGAGCGAGGAGCGAGACCGAGAGCGCGAGCGGGAGCCCGCAACCCGGAGCCCGTAACCCGGAGCCTTGTGCTGCTCACTTGAAGTGATTTGAAAAATGCCGGCGCGTTAGATGCTCTTCGGATTGGCCACTCAATGGTCCGCTCGGTCTCGCTCTCGCTCTCGGTCTCGCTCTCGGCTAGATCCGTACCGGTCGCTGTGTTCTCACGAGCGCTGGATCGTAAAAAGCATCTCGAAAGAGAAGGAGGATGACGAAAATGAAAAAACTACAGATCAATGCGAAATTCAAAATCCACCCGGGAAAGCTCGACCAGTTCAAAGCCGTCGCCCGCGACTGCGTGGCTCGCGTGAAAGAGAGAGACACCGGCACTTTTCAGTACGACTGGTTCTTCAACCAGGACCAAACCGAGTGCCAGGTGCGCGAGCGTTACGCCGATTCCAATGTTTTGGAACATATAACCAACATGGGTCCTCTGCTCCCCGCCGTGCTGGCGGTCGCCGACTTGTCGCTGGAGATCTTCGGGGAGCCGTCAAATGAACTGATCCAGGCCAGCCAGGGTCTCGATCCCACCGTCTACGACTTCTTCCAGGGGATCGAATCATGAGCCGGAGGCGGAGCATTCAATTGATCTGGATTCTGGGACTGTGTCTCGGGCTGCCGGGCGACTTTGCGGCCGGGCAAGAAAGTCGGCTCGATGAAAAGGTGGAGTCGTTCCTGGAAAGTCACCGTGGCCGCTGGCGCGACATGAACGTCCCCGAAGCCGATGGCCGGATACTCCACGACCTGATCGTCGAGCACGGCTATACCCGAGCGCTGGAGATCGGCACCTCGACCGGCCATTCCACCATCTGGATCGCTTGGGCGCTCAGCAAGACCGGGGGCAAGGTGATCACGATTGAAATCGACGAAGATCGCTACCGACAGGCCCTGGAAAACTTTCAAGAGGCGGGACTGTCGGAGTTCATCGATGCCCGACTCGGGGACGCCCACGAGTTGGTGCCGCGGCTCGAAGGCCCCTTCGATTTCGTCTTCTCGGATGCGGACAAGGACTGGTACACACGCTATCTGCAAGCGGTGCTTCCCAAACTCGAGGTCGACGGTTGTTTCACGGCCCACAACATTTCGATGCGCGCCACCGGCATTGGCGAGTTTCTCGATACTCTGGAAAGTCTGCAGAACCTCGAGACCACCTACGACCGCGCCAGCCGCGCCGGACTTTCCATCAGCTTCAAGAGAGCCCCATGAACAGCTGCGAATTTGAGCACGTCAAGTCGGGCGACCGGCGGGTGATCGATTTTTTCGGCCACTCCATGGACTTTCGCCGCACGGACGAAGAGTGCTGCATCATGATCGACACCGTCCCGCCGGGTCAGGGTGTCCCCATGCATCGGCATGCGGGTTGGGGGGAGTTCTTCTACGTCCTCGAGGGCAGCTTCCGTTTCGGCCTCGGGGATTCGGTCGTAAAAGCCTCGCCCGGGGACTCTCTGACCGCCGCTGCGGGAACCCCTCACGGGTTCGAATGCGCGGGCGAAGAATCCGGTCGGCTGCTCTGCGTTTCCACGCCGGGCGGCTTCGAGAAGTTCTGCGAAGCCGTTTTGGAGGAAATGGGCGAGGGTTTCGATCCCGCCAAATTCGCGAGGATCGCGGCCCGCTTCGACACCGAGTTTCTGGGTCCGTTACCGGCTTGAGGAGAGACCTGCCTCGTTCCCCCCGAGAATCAACCCTGAAAAGCGTTGCGCATTCGCTTCGCACATCACATCTCTCATCTCCCACCTTGTTGCTCGGTCGCTCCGAGTGTGGCGCTCGAATCCAGCGACGATCTCCGAACGATCGAACGACCGAGTGAGATGTTCGAGACGCGAGATTCGAATCTCTCCCGACACCTTGCGCAATCGATGGACCTGAGGGGATTACCGATGGCATTCGGGGAACCCAGCGCCAAGGCCCCTGAAACGAATCGCCTCTCAATCTCACTTTCTCAGAGGGACTGGACAGGGCTTGCCCGGCGTGCCAAGCTCAGAGTCAGTGGCCCGCTGAGTCAATGAACAAAGAGCCCTTCGACCCGACTTGGAACTACTTCCCGCGCACTCTCCTCATCTACGTGATTCCTCTCGGGGGGGTTGCAACCTGTCTGGCTCTGCCCACCGCAGGATTGTGGGCAGACTTCTGGGTGGCTGCAATCTGGGGGTTGTTCATTCCCTGGTGGAACATCCGTGATCCGCAAAGTCGAGCCTGGGCTTTCAAGGACTACCACAACCGCGATGTCTATTACCCGACGATTTCTCTCTGGCACGGGGCTGCATGGGTCCTCTGTCTGCATTTCAGTTCCTCTCCATGGGTGGCCGCGCTCTGCTTCTTTACGGTTTTCATGCTCTACGATGCGTTTTTGCTGCGTTATCGGATCCTCTCGGTTTACGCTTTGCCGTTGCAGCTGGTCGAGCGCGGGGCTCCGGCCACGCTGGTTGGCTTCGGCCTGGGTTGGTGGGCTTATGTGAGTCTGGGGCTTTTCCTCAACCACCTGTTCGGGGGCGCCGGGTTGGCAGGGATCGCGGCGGGCTCGATTTTGATGATCGCTCCCGCCCAGCTCGGGTTGGAGTGGCTGAAGCGCCGTTCTGTAGAGCGCCTCTCGATCCGAAAGGTCGCCGTGGTCGGGTCCGGCTGGGCGGGTCTCCATGCGATCAAATGGCTTCGAGCCGAGGGCCTGGAAGTCGCTTGTTTCGAGGCGGGACCCCGAGTCGGAGGTGTTTGGGCCTACACACCGGATCGTTCCGGTGGAGTGGCCCTTTCAACACGGGCCACCTCTTCCAAGCATTTCCTGCACGCTTCCGACTATCCGTTCCCGCAGCAGACGCCGGACTTCCCCTATCACCATCAGGTGCTGTCCTATCTGGATTCCTACGCCCAACAATTCGACTTGAAAACGTCGATTCGCTTCAACACGCGCGTGAGCGCTATCCGCAAGGCGGGGTGGCGCTGGAGGCTGGATCTGCGCCAATCCGGCGGAGTTCGCTCCAGCCGGACTTTCGACGCGGTCGTGATCTGTGCGGGACCCCACCAGAGCCCACGCCTCGACCCGGGGAGGCATCCGCTCTTTCGACGGTTTCCCGGAGAGGTGATGCATGCAGGCGATTACAAGAACTCTTCGAGCTGGATCCCGGGAGAGCGTGTCTTGGTGGTGGGTGCCGGAGAGAGCGCGGCCGACATCGTCAGCGAAGCCGCCCAATCCGGAGCGCACGTCTACTGGTCCTCGCGCCACGGTCAGTGGTTCGCCGACCGCAACATCGGACCTTTTCCGGCCGATCACTTCGCCGCCATCGGCATCCGCACCCTGCTGGGACGTTTCTTTCTCTTCGAACACTTGATCCGGCGGCTGATCATCGGCCCGTTCATCGACCTGGCTTGGGGCCGAGGAGGACACGGGATTCCCGAGTGGGAGCCGTCTGCTCCCTACTTGCACCAGTTCGTCAACAAGAGCCGCGACGCCGTTTTGGAGTTCTATCGGGGCCGGGTCAGTCCACGCCGGGCGCCCACGGCGATTCTGGGCAAACGAGTCTTCTTTCAGAAAGGCGACCCCGCCGAGGTGGACCGCATCGTCCTGGCTACGGGCTACGAGCCCGGCTGGGAGATGCTGGGGGGGACTTCCCGCAATCTATTCAAGTTGGTCTTCGACGTGGAGGACCCGACTTTGGCTTGTGTGGGCTTCGTGAGGCCGGTTCTGGGATCGATTCCCTCTTTGGCCGAACTGCAGGCTCGCTGGCTGGCCCAGGTCTGGTCCGGCAAGTCGGTGCTGCCGGCTGCACCCCGACGCCGCACCATCGCTCACTACGACCGCGAGCAGAAGTCGCGTCATCTGCTCGATTCCAGTCGTTTGGGAGTCTTGGTCGACCAGGAAGTTTACGCTTCGATGTTGGCATCTTTCGTGGGTGCTGAAGTGCCTTGGCTGAGGCTTCTTTTCACCGATTTTCAAGCCTTTCGGGCGG
>JBFGHF010000265.1:0-6085 GCA_041578355.1 Acidobacteriota bacterium | reverse complement strand
GTAGCGGCTGTCGGCGCTGTTGTCTCGATTGTCTCCCATCATGAACAGGTGTCCTTCGGGCACCGTGACGGGACCGAAATTGTCCCGCTTGTTGTCGTTGAAAAAGGCGTGTGTGCCGTCGCGCAGACGAAAGGTGACGGGGTCGGAGTGGTACTTGTAGGGTTCGTCGAGCGCCTCTCCGTCGATGTAGACGGTTTTCTGCCGGATCTCCAGCGTTTCTCCGGGCAGGCCGATGAGGCGCTTGACGTAGAGGATCTCGGGCTGCTCGGGGTACTTGAAGACGAGAATGTCGCCCCGCGCGATCTTGTGACCCGGGGTGATCGGGAGCCCGGGACGGAAGTCGTTGCGGATGGTGAACTTGTCGATCAGCAGCCGGTCTCCGACGAGGATGGTCGGAACCATCGACGGCGTGGGCACGGTCATCGGATGGACCACGTAGGTGGTCACGAAAAGGGCGAAGATGGTGCAGACGACGGTGGTTACGAAATACTCGCGCAGCGTGCTGTGTTTGGGTTCGGGGGGGACCGGCTTCTCGTCGTTCATACCTAATAAACGCGGCCATGATAGCACGGGTGGCGGGTCGGTGGGTCCGTGGGGCAATGGGTCAGTGGACTTCCCGCCTGCCGTGTCCCTTGTTCTCCGAATCGGTGTTTCCCGTTCGAGATTCCCGAAATCCCAATCCGGGCAACACGGAACAGAATCATCGTACACGGGAGCCTTCGGAGGATCCTAGTCTCTCCAGCTCCAGCATTTCCCCCACCGTCCGTCCCGAAACCGGATCTCGGAAATCGGGAGCGATCTCCGCCAGCGGTTCGAGGACGAAGCGGCGGCGCCAGACTTCGGGATGGGGAAGCGCCAGATCGGGCAGCCGGAAAATGGACTGTCCGTAGTAGAGCAGATCGATATCGACGGTGCGAGGACCCCATTTTCGGGTGCGAACTCTTCCCAGCGAGGCCTCGACCTGGTGGCAGAGCTCGAGCAGCGTGCGGGGTCCGAGTCCCGTGGCCGCTTGGGCGACCTGGTTGATGAACAGCGGCTGGTCTACGAGACCGATCGGCTCGGTCTGGTAGAAAGAGGAACGGCGGACGGTCGACACTCCTTGCCGGCCCAGGGCTTCGAGAGCCGCCTCGATTTGAGACCTGCGTCTTCCCAGGTTCGAGCCCAGGCCGAGGAAGATCGCCTCGGGATCAAAAGATCCTGTCCGGGCGGCGTATAGTGCCAAAGGCGCCGATTCCTTTCAGAAAGAAAGAGAAGCGGATTTCGCGCTCGCGCCGCAGCCCGACATTGAGTCGTTGGAACTCGACCGATACACCGCAGCAGTCCCAGAAATAATTGACTCGGGAACGGCTGTTGAGAAAGCGCTTCTCTCTCGCGTCGTAACTGAAAACGGTGGATGCGGAAAGCCCCCGCTGCAGGTTGCCGTAGCGGATCTGAGATTGGAGCTGGTTGTTTTCGAAGGTCCCCGGCTCGAGCCTTTGTGTGAGGAAGTAGGTGGTGGCCACGCTGAAGCGGGGCTTGTAGTAGAAGCCGGTCAAAGAGAAGTTGCGAAAGCGGTTGAACTCGAGGTCGAAATCGCCGCGCATGTCGAAGCTGGTGCCCCGGCTCGGGTTGAAGCGGGCCACCGAGGTGAGGGGGGAAAACCTGCGCCGCAGGCCGCCGTAGGGGAAACCGGTCAAGGTGTTCAGTGGAAAGAACTGGTTGAAGCGGCCGAGCTGCCAGGCTCCGTCGAAATCGGGGTCGATGAAGTACTTCTGACCCACCCTCAGAGACAACCACTCGTGGGTGAAGCTGCCCTGCCGGCTGCGGCGCTTGACGAAAATGCGGTTGACCAGCGAGTACTCGACCTCGTTGGTGTTGGCGATGGCGTCCTCTTCGTCGTAGCGGATGATCTGGTCGAAGTCTTCGATTCCATGGGTCCAGCGGTATCGCACCTGCGGTTCGATGAGATGTTTCCAGGAGCCTTCCTGCCGCTCGTAGACGCGAGAGAGGCCCCATCCCTTGAGATCGAGCCGCAAGTCGAAATAGCGCCGGTTGAAGCTGTCGGACCCGACCGCGGCGTTGCCGTCTTCATCGATCCTCAGGCTGTCGCTGTAGAAGGTCTCGCGAACCGCCAGACGGGGACTCAGGCGCAATCCCTGAAAGAGGGGGAGCGAGAAGTAGAGTTGGGGATGCAGATCGAGCCGCTGACTGAGGCCCGGGGTCTCGATGCGGCTGTCCACGCGGCTCACACCCTCGGCGGTGGTCTCTAGATCGTAGTAGAAGGGAGTCCCGCCCAAGCGGTTCCCCGAGATCTTGAAGTTGAAGGCGGGGCCGTTGCGGATTACCGCGTTGCGCCCCGGAAAAACCGTTTCGGCCCGTGCCAGGCGGAAGTTGAAGGAAGAAGAGCCGAAGTTGTTGGTGAGAAAGAGCCGCGAGTCCTCGGTGGGCCGAGTGGCCGCGAAAAAGGAATCGGAAAACACCCGGCGGAAGGTGAAGTTGCTGGCCAGATTGAAATCCGCCACCAGCCGATAGCCATCCCCGAATCGGGTCTCACCGGTTCCGTTGAGGCTGGCTCCGCCTTGATCCAGTCGGTCGTTGATGCCGTAGGCGTCGAGATAGAGAAAGGACTGGTTGTTGGGGCGCGCCCGGAAGGTGAATCCCTGGGCCAGTCCGCGGTCCGAGAAATAGTCGGCCCGCACCTCGAGATCGGCGCTGCGGCCCAGCACGAGGTAAAGAGCCTGGGTGACGCGCCGGCCCTTGTTGTTGGAATTGCCCGTGCTGGGGATCAGGAAACCGCTGGAGCGTTCTTTTTGGCCCGCCGGAATCAGGATGTAAGGGAAGTAGAAAACGGGGATTTTCTTGATCTTCAGGACCGTGTGGCGCAGCGTGGTGCGGGAGTCGACCCGGATGGTCGCCTTGTTGATTCGGAAGCTCCACTTGGGAAAGGCTTCGTCGCAGGCCGTGAGCAGCCCGTCCTCCGCCTCGAAAGTGTCGGGTCCCGTCTTGTAGAGGACCTTGGCTTTGACGAACAGTTCCTCGTCGGTGTAGCCGTCCGCGTCGCGGATGACTCCGGTGCCTTCGGCGAGATTGAATTCGCCGCTGGAGCCTCGAAGCCATTGGATTCCCTGGGTCAGCTCCAAGGGGCCGTCGCTGACCACCACCTGGCGATCCTGCAAATAAATCAAACGTTCGGAGCGGAGAGCCGCGTCCTCGAAGCTGACCACGACTTCTCCTTCGGCGATCACCCGTTGGTCGGTCTCGCCTCGAATCTGATCAGCCTCGATGACGACAGTTCCGTGTTGATAAGGCAGTTCCAGGCGAGCCCGCTGCTGTGCCCAGCAGGGGCGGGACAGGAGGAAAATCGCGATGGTCAGGCACAATCCCAGCTGGCGCACCGGACAAAGATACAACTTTTGCGGGCCGCTTACCGCCGGCCCCTCACTGCCGCCGGAATGGCGGGAGCAGTCGTCGCTCGGCGGGCGGCCGTCGGCGCGCCTTCTCACTTCAAGCTTCGAACTTCGAACTTCCTATGCTACCCTGTTGCCGCTTTATGCCTGAGAAAAAGAACGAACCCGCAAAGAAGTGGCCCTCCTACACAATGGTCGAGCCGCGCATGCGGCGCATCTATTTTCAGTTCTATAAAGCGACCTACCAGAAGAGCGGGATCGATCGCAAAACCAAGGAACTGATCGCCATTGCCGCCTCGTTGGGTTACAGCTGCGAGGGCTGCCTGGAGGGGCATATCGAGAAAGCCATCCAATACGGCGCCACCAAGGAGGAGATCAGCGAAACCATCGCCATCACGATGGGTGTGGCCGCGGCCTCCGTCGTCGACCAAACCGATATCGCCGCCGAGAAGCTGCAAATCAAACTGTTCGATTCGAAGTAGGAGCCGGAGGTTACGACCGGGGGTGGGGGGAGGGTACCACCCCCGGTTCGCGAGTAGGCTCATTAATGAGTCAATTGCATAGAAGCGAACCATCCCGGAAAGTTGTAAATTTTTTTCGCCAGGGGTCGCCTCGCGCTCGGGGAGCAGAATCGGGTCGAAGTTCGCCGGCGGGGACGGCGGCGGCGTGAGCTTCGAGGAAGACCTTCGCGATTTCCGCAATCAGCTCGACGACTTCGTCTTCTTCCACCTCGGGTCCGATGCCGTGGTGGAGACTCGAGCGTTCGAAGCCGCCCTCGAGGTGTCCATCGAGCACCCCAGGGTCCGGTCGTTCCGGTTTCGAATCGGGGAGAGCGAAATGGCGCGACTCTCCAGCGATCCCCGGTCCTTCGAAGAGTTCATGCTGGACCACTTGACCGCCAATCGGCTGGCCTGACGAAGGCCAAGTCCGAGGTCCAGTGTCGCCGCTGATTCCGGAGCACTAAAGCACCCGGGGAAACGGACCGGCCTGGCAGAAAGGGAATCCGGAGTTCCCGATACAAAGTGCTATGGCGGCTCCGGGGGGGCGACGGACCAAGGGGTGGCGTCCACGGTTCCCGGATCCGGAGTGCCGCTTGCTGACATGCGCGGCTCCGTCATCGTCGTCATCGGCTGTTTCCGGACTCGGGCCAGCGCCGACGGACGACCGATCGGATTGATGTGTGCGCTGCCCACTGCGGACTGAATAACCTGGTAGCCCCAAGGGGATTCGAACCCCTGTTTCCGGCGTGAGAGGCCGGCGTCCTAGTCCCCTAGACGATGGGGCCAAACGGGTAAAGGCGATATTCTACCCAAACATGCGCCCTCACTGTCAAACTCTTCCGTCCTCCGTCCTCCGTCTTCCGTCTTCCGTCTTCTGTCTTCCGCGCGCAGTGCCGCGATCCTGCCCCTGCCGCACTCCAGGGATCTCACGGATCGGAGTATGGCTCGCGGCAGGCGACCACGTCCAGGTAGCCCATCCCTTCGCGCAAGTAGCTGACGCTTTGGAAGTGCCGGGAACAGGCCCTCGTGACGAACTCCTCGGTGTGGCAGGTGGTCTGGTACCAATCGGGGAAGATCCCCTGCAATTTTCTCGAGCGGAAGGTGACCGTGCCCTCCTGCCTGATCCGCTCTTGCTTCTCGGGGGAAAACTGCGACCAGACCGTTTCGCCGTGAACGGTGAGTATCAGGGTCCCGTCGGATTTGACGAGCCGCGCCAACTCCGCGAGCCAGGTCTTCTGGGCGGACCATTCCAAGTGAGTGAAAACCGATACGGCATAGATCAAGTCGAAGGTGGCGGCGGGAAAAGGGAGTGGCGGTTCAGGACGGTTGGCCAGGAACCTCCCGAAACTCAGGTTGTCGCGGCTCCAGGCGATGGCTTCGGTGTCGGTGTCGGCGCCGTGATAGCGGTGTGCGGGGAATCTGCGGGCCAACCAGATCAGGGTGCGTCCGCTGCCGCAACCGAAGTCGAGGACATCGAGCGGCGCTTCGCTCTGAAGGGAAGGGCCCAGGTCGTCCAAGAGTCGGCTGAGAGTCGAGGCGCATTCCCGGCCGGTCTCGAGAAAGACCTTGGGGGACGGAGTTCCTCCGACTTTGAAGCGTAGAAACGGCGGCGGCAAGGGGAGGTCGGGGTCGTCGGAACGAGCCCTGAGATCCCCGACTCGATGGGCGAGGCACCAGAGGCGCACCAGAATACGGTAGAGGGGGTAGTAGAGGGCGCGGGCGAGATCTTGAACCGGGGCGGGGAGAATCTGTTTCCAGGAGTTCACGAGGTGCGGGTAGGGTAAAGGCCTGGTAGAGCCGAGTAAACCGAAAACATCGAACCTCGAACGTCAAACATCGCATTTCGGCGCTCGATCGTGGCCCCGTCGGACGTTTCGCCCTCTCAGCCCAATCGCCGATGGCCGAGCGAACGAACGACGATGTTTGATGGGAGATGTTCGATATGTGAGGTAGGGAGGCACAGCTTCCGCCCTTCTTCCAAGTCGGTCAATTCTGCCCGATCGATCCGGTTCGCCGATCACAGGGCGGCAGCTCCGCTACCGCACTCCAGGGTCTTGATGCCTGCCGGACAGGGACCGTGTCGGAATCCGGACAATCCGGACTTAAAGCAAGCCTTTTTGAATCAGCAGGTTACAGTCGAGAACCCAACAGCTCTCCGGAGCCTGTTCAAGGAATTGAATCGAGGGCGGCCCCGGCATC
>JBFGHF010000264.1:0-6092 GCA_041578355.1 Acidobacteriota bacterium | reverse complement strand
GTCATGGGCGCCGACTATTACGAGGAGAGGATACGGGGCAGGGTGCCGATCGGAGTCGGCCCGGGCAGCTACATCAAAGGTGCGATTCTGGACAAGAACGCTCGAGTCGGCAAGAACGTCCGAATCACCAACAAAAAGAAGCGCAGAGAATTCGACGGAGAAGACCACTACATCCGCGACGGCATCGTCATCATCCCCAAAAACGCGGTGGTCAAGGACGGAAGAGAAATCTAATTTGCGGGGCCGGGGCTGCGGGACCAGCCCCTAGGCGGAACCCTACATCACTTGTTCGTCGCCTTTGGAGTATTCGGCCTCGAGCTTCTCGAGGCGCTCGCGGTCCTGGGCCAGCGCCTTCTCGCTGATCCGACGCCCCACGAACTCCACATGCATGGTCCACGCCTGCTCGACCTGGCCGCTTTCCGGGTTGAGGTAATAGGACTCTTCCCAAACCTTGTCTTTATTGAGCTGCCAGCTGACGTAGTCACCCACGTCGTATCGCTTGCAGGTGGGGACCACGTCGAGCAACTGAAAGCCGTCCGGATCGAGCGGCTGGAGGACGGTGATGGTGGCCCCTTCCACTTGGCGGGTGCACTCCGAGTCGGAATAGAAGGGAAGGGCGGCGTAAAGAACCTTGTGGGGGACGACCGGCATCACGTCGGTGATTCCGGGGTCTTCCGATGCCGAAATTCCTTCGCTGACATGGTCTTTCTTTCCTCGAAAGGACTCGCTCAGTTTCTCCAAAGGCATCGACTCTCCTCCTTATTTCGAACTGCTCCCGACCGGCCACGGCGAAGGGGCGGCCAGAGCAGTGAAACCGATTTGATTTTGCGGGCATATCTTATCATAGGCACCGTTGGCAGAACCTTGACCCGGACGGGACTGCCGTGCTAGAAATGTCTCTTTTCGACCGGGCGGAACTTTTACTGTAATGATTCAAATCGACTGGTCGCTGGGCGCATCGGCGGCGATTTTCCTGGTCACTCTGCTCGCGCTCAACCGTATCCTTTTTCAACCGCTCTTCCGGGTGCTGGACTCGCGAAAAGCCGAGACCACGGACTTGGTGGAGGAAGCGGCCCGAAACGAAAGCTACTACAGCGAACTCGCGGACCGTTACCAGGAGAGGATAAAAGAGGGGAAGCAGGCGGGTTACAAGGACGCTGAAGAACGGCGAGCCGAGGCGATGCGGGAAAGGCTGTCTCGCCTCGAAGAAGCCCGGCAGCAAGCAGAGAAGGTGCTGGGCCGGGAAAAGAGCCGCATTCAGTCGGAACTCGAGGATGCCCGGGGTCGCCTGCGCCAGGATGCCGACGAGATCGCTGCGCTCATCACCGGTCAGATTCTGAAGGGGAGTTGATTAACAGGGACCCGTCTCGATAGGAACCGTCAGCGGCCCGGCTGACAGACTCAGACCAAAGCTCGAGCACCTCCGCGCTACGTTGCGCGCGGGTAGACGAATCGGCGATCGGCGCCTTTACCGGAGCAAGCCAAGAGTGGAACGCCCCATGTTGAAGAATCTCGGCCGGCTGCAGCCAGTATTGATCGTGCTGTTTTGCCTCTTTACACCGGGCAACTTACTGGCCGCGGAAGGGGAGGGCGGCTGGGGTTGGATAGAGACGGTCGGGCGGTGGTTCAACTTGCTGATTCTCCTGGGCGGGATCGCCTACCTGGCCAAAGCTCCCTTGCAGCGCTATTTCCAAGAGCGGGGAAGCGGCATCAGGCTGCAGATGGAGGAAGCTGCCAAGGCACGGGCGGAGGCCGCCGCCAAGTTGGAGCAGATCGAGTCGCGGCTGGAGAATCTCGACCGCGAGCTGGAAGCGATCCGCAACGAGTCGCGCAAAGAGGCGGAACTGGAGAGGCGGAGGATCATCGGTCGAGCCGAAGCGGAAGCGGAAAAGATCGTGACCCTGGCCGGACGCGAGATCGATGGCCTGAGCAAGGCTGCCCGCAAAGACCTCAAAGCCTACGCAGCGGCTTTGGCCGTCGAGCTGGCCGAACAGCGAATCTCACGGCAAATGGGGCGCTCCGATGAGGATCGGCTTTTCAACAGCTTCTTGAGCGATTTGCGGAGCAGGACCGGGAGTCAAAATCCATGATCGGAGCTCTGGCGAACAAGTACGCGCGAGCCCTCGCCGAGGTGGCCCTCGACCAGGGGACCGAAACCGCGGTCGAGTTGCAACTCGGGACCTTTGCGGGGCTGCTCTCCAGCCACCGCGAGCTGAGGCAGACGCTGCGAAATCCGGCCATCCCGTTTGTGGCCAAACGCGAGATCGTGGAAGGTCTGGCGCGCAGGATCCCCTTCGACCGGGTCGTGACCAATTTCCTGCTGGTCATCCTGGAAAACAACCGAATGAGGCATTTTCGGGCTTTCATGGACGCCTTTCGGGAAGTTCTGGACGAGAAGGAGGGGATTGTGCGGGGGGCGGTCCGGACGGCGACTGCTTTGGACGAGCAGGCTCGCATGCGCCTGGAGCAAGCGGTCTCCTCGGCCGTCAAAAAGAGAGTCAACCTGAGCTACGAGCAGGACCCCTCCCTGATCGGAGGCCTCAAGCTGCAGGTGGGATCCACCATTTACGATGGATCGGTCCAAACCCAGTTGGAGACGATTCGAGCCCGTTTGGCTTCTGCTTGAGGAGCCGGTCGGCGGACAGAAGGTCATCATCATGGCGATAAAAGCTGAAGAGATCACACAGATCATTCGTGAACAGATCAAGGACTTCGACACCGGTCTGGTGGTGAGCGAGGTGGGAACGGTCATTTCGGCCGGAGACGGCATCGCTCGCATCCACGGACTGGAGAAAGTGATGGCCTTGGAGATGCTCGAGTTTCCCCACGATGTGCGGGGCTTGGCGTTCAACCTCGAAGAGGACAACGTGGGGAGCGTGCTTTTCGGCGAGTTCCACCATGTCAAAGAAGGCGATCTGGTCAAGCGCACCCAACAGATCATGCAGGTCCCGGTGGGCTCGGAAATGTTGGGAAGAGTGGTCGATGCGCTGGGACGGCCCATCGACGGGCGAGGCCCGGTCAGCACCAGCGATTTCTATCCCGTGGAAGCCATCGCTCCCGGCGTCATCGATCGACAGCCGGTCAAGGAGCCGGTGCAAACCGGAATCAAAGCCATCGACTCGATGATTCCCATCGGGCGAGGTCAGCGCGAATTGATCATCGGCGACCGCCAGACCGGAAAGACGGCCATCGTGGTCGACACCATCATCAACCAGAAAGACACCGATCTTTTCTGCATCTACGTGGCCGTCGGACAGAAGAGATCGACGATCGCCCGGGTCGTCAAGACGCTGACCGACTACGACGTGATGGACAAGACCATCGTGGTGGTCGCCTCCAGCTCCGATCCGGCCACCATGCAGTATTTGGCTCCCTATGCCGGATGCGCCATGGGGGAATACTTCCGCGACAACGGTCAGCACGCATTGGTCATTTACGACGACCTGTCCAAGCATGCCGCCGCCTATCGTGAGATCTCCCTCTTGCTGCGCAGGCCTCCCGGACGCGAAGCCTATCCCGGCGACGTCTTCTATCTCCACTCCCGATTGTTGGAGCGGGCGGCCAAGATGAGCGATGAAATGGGTGCGGGAAGTCTCACCGCCTTGCCGGTGATCGAAACCCAGGCCGGCGACATCTCGGCCTACATCCCGACCAACGTCATTTCCATCACCGACGGACAGATCTTCCTCGAGTCCGATCTCTTCTACTCGGGAATCCGTCCGGCCATCCACGTCGGCAATTCCGTCAGCCGTGTCGGAGGCAACGCCCAGACCAAAGCCATGAAGCAAGTGGCGGGGCGTCTTCGTCTCGACCTGGCCCAGTACCGGGAGTTGGCGGCCTTCGCCCAATTCGGCTCCGACTTGGATCGGGCCACACAGAGACAGTTGGCTCGCGGCGAGCGTCTCACTGAACTGCTCAAACAACCCCAGTACGTCCCGTTGGGGGTGGAGATGCAGATCATCGGGATTTTTGCCGGAACCAACGGGATGCTCGACGATCTGGACGTTTCCGACATCGCCGAATTCGAGTCGGGTCTCTATCAGTTTCTCGAGACCGCCAAGGCGAGCCTGATTCAGGAACTGGGCGAAAAACGGCAACTGGACGACGAGTTGTCGGCCAAACTCAAAGAGGCGATTGAAGAATACAAGGCCAGGTTCAAGGAGGAAAAAGAGGCGGCCTGACCCCGATCGGGGACTCACTCCAACGGCTCTTGCCGTTCGGAGAGAAGCCTCCAGGGCCGGGGCTCCTCTTGACAGATCATGCCCGCAGGACAGCTGATCGATTTGCGGCGGAGGGTGCGCTCCGTCAAGAACATGCAGCAGATAACGCGCGCCATGAAGTTCATCTCGGCGTCGCGGCTGAAGCGGGCCCAAGACCGCATTTTCGCGGCTCGTCCCTACGCAAATCGGATGCTGGGTGTGCTCAACTCGGTCGCCACCCGTGTGGCGGACCAGAGTCATCCTCTCTTGCAGGAGAGGGAGATCGGCAAGGCGATGGTGGTCATCATCACCGCCGACAAGGGCCTCTGCGGTTCCTTCAACAGCAGCATCATCAAGGAAGCGGTGCAGTTCATCGAAGACGATTCGGTGAACCGAGAGTTGAGTTTGACTCTGGTCGGTCGCAAGGGCCACGAGTTCTTCAAACGGCGCCACTGGCCTGTCCGCCATCATTACGTCAACATCATGAGCAAGGTCGATTTCCAGTACGCCAAAGAAATCGCCGGCGCCCTGATCGACTATTACTCCTCCGCCGAGCTGGACGCCGTCTACCTGATTTACAACGAGTACAAGTCGGTGATTCAACAACGGGTGGTGGCCGAACCCTTGCTGCCGATCCGGCGCCTGGAGGACGACTCCGGAGAGGTTTTTCTCGACTACATCTACGAGCAACCGCCCGCCGTGATCCTCGATTCCCTCTTGCCGCGCCACGTGGAGACCCAAGTCTTTCGGGCCATGCTCGAGTCGGAGGCGGCCGAGCACGGGGCGCGCATGACCGCCATGGACGCTGCCACGCGCAACGCCAAGGAAGTCATCGAGAACCTGACCTTGAAGATGAACCGCATTCGGCAGGCCGACATCACGACGGAAATCATCGAGATCGTCAGCGGGGCCAACGCCCTGAGTGAGGAATAGGAAGGCAGGCATGCGGCCTGTCAAGGGCGGCTTGGCCGCCGGGAGCTTCAGATTATGAAAGAAGGCAAAGTGCTGCAAGTCGTGGGACCCGTGGTGGACGTCCAGTTCGAATCGGGCCTTGTCCCGCCCATTTACAACGCCATCAAGGTGACTTCGGAAGGCTTCGACACCCCCGTCGACATCGACATCACGCTGGAAGTGGCGCATCACTTGGGCGAAGGCCTGGTCAAGTGCGTCTCGATGCAGGCCACCGACGGGGTGGTGCGCGGGATGAAGGCCGTCGACACCGGCAAGCCGATTTCGGTCCCCGTGGGCCGCGAGACGCTGGGCCGCGTTCTCAACGTCCTGGGGGAGCCCGTCGACCAGCAAGGACCGGTCGCTTCCGAGAAGAGATATCCCATTCACCGCCCCGCTCCCAGCTTCGAAGATCAGAGCACCGAGACCGAGATGCTGGAGACCGGCATCAAGGTGATCGACCTGATCGAGCCCTTCGCCAAGGGAGGCAAGATCGGGCTGTTCGGCGGCGCGGGCGTGGGCAAGACGGTCATCATCATGGAGCTGATCAACCGGATCGCCACCCAGCACGGCGGGTTTTCCGTCTTTTCAGGCGTGGGGGAGCGAACCCGGGAAGGCAACGATCTCTGGCTGGAGATGAAGGAGTCCAAGGTGATCGACAAGGCGGCCCTCATCTACGGCCAGATGACCGAGCCCCCGGGCGCCCGGCTGCGGGTCGGCCTCACCGGCCTGACCGTGGCCGAGCACTTCCGGGATCAGGGCCAGGACGTGCTGCTGTTCATCGACAACATCTTCCGCTTCACACAGGCCGGCTCGGAAGTGTCCGCGCTGCTGGGCCGCATGCCCTCGGCCGTGGGATATCAGCCGACGCTCTCCACCGAGATGGGTCAGTTGCAGGAGCGCATCACCTCTACCGAGAAGGGCGCGATCACCAGCGTGCAGGCG
>JBFGHF010000263.1:0-6101 GCA_041578355.1 Acidobacteriota bacterium | reverse complement strand
GAGTAGGGGGACTGTGGATCGGATCCGTGAACTGATCTTTCTGCGGAGATATGGGGAAGCGGCACTCGAGATCAAGCGCCTGGGGGTCTCCAGGTTCCCCCTCGACCGGCGCTCCTACTGGTACACCCTGGCTGTCTTCCTGGGAAAGGGCGGGCAGGCCCAAGCCTCCATCCAGGCCGCGGATCGGCTCCGCCAATACGACTTCCCCCGAACCCTTCCCCACCGCTACCCTCCGGCCTTGGCGGAACTGCTCTATCCTCGCCACTTCGGTGAGATCGCCCGCGAGGCGGCAAAAGAGTGGAATGTCGATCCCGACCTGATCCTCTCCGTGATCCGCCAGGAAAGCCTCTTTCAGCCCGATGCCAAGTCCTCGGCGTCGGCCAGGGGCTTGATGCAGTTCATGCACTCGATGGCGACGCGCCTGGCGTCGGAACTGGGGAAAGAAGCCCCCGCCGAGCAGGACCTCTACCGGCCCGACCTGTCCATCGAACTCGGCGCCTATCACTTGCGCAGGCTACTCGACCGTTTCGACGGATCTCTCGAGAAAGCCTTGGCCGCCTACAACGGGGGCGCGGAAAACGTCGAACGCTGGGCGGCGAAGTCTCCTCGAGGCGGGGCAGTCGAGTTCGTCTCGAACATCGGGTTCCGCGAAACCAAGATCTACGTGCTGCGCGTGATGGGCAACTACTGGTCCTACGGGCGGATCTACGGCAACCGAGTGCCGCTCACCCTCCCCGAGGAGAATTGACCGTTCCGCCTGGGGCGGAAGACCGTAACCCGGGCATCCTGCCCGCCCGCGGGCCGGGCGTCGTTTTCCCGAAGCAGCCCGGACCGCACCTTGGCTCCGCCCCGTTTTGTTAAGATCTGAATGACGATGGAGACTCGGATTCTGAACGGCCGGGCCGTGGCCGACGCAATCAAGCGGGAACTTGAGGAGGAAATCGGCGACCTCCGCTCGAAAGGCCTGAGTCCCGGCTTGTCGGTGATTCTCGTGGGAGAAAACCCCGCCTCGGCAATCTACGTGAAGAACAAGACGCGGAGCAGCGAGCAGCTCGGAATTCGTTCCGAGACGATCGAGTTGCCGGTGACCGTCTCCACCGAAGAACTGCTGTCGCGGGTGGGAGAGCTCAACCGAAACGACGAGGTTGACGGGATCCTGGTTCAGCTGCCGCTTCCGGACCACATCGATCAGGATCGGGTTCTGCAGGCCGTGCATCCCGCCAAGGACGTGGATGGCTTTCACCCGGTCAATGTGGGCAAATTGAGCCTGGGGCGCCCCGCGCTTGCGCCCTGCACACCGATGGGCATCCTCGAACTCTTGAAGCGCGAGCGGATCCCCCTTTCCGGTGCCGAGGCGGTCGTCGTCGGACGCAGCAACATCGTGGGCAAACCGACTGCCATGCTGTTGCTCAGGGAACACTGCACGGTGACCATCTGCCACTCCCGCACCCGAGACCTGGCCGCGGTTTGCCGTCGAGCCGACCTTCTGGTCGCGGCAGTGGGCCGGCCCGCCCTGATCGGAACCAACCACCTCAAGCAGGGCGCCGTCGTCATTGACGTGGGGATCAATCGAGTCACGGACCGCGATCTTGCCGAAGAGTACTTCGGCGCCGACTCTCCCCGGCTCGAGACCTTCGACCGCAAGGGATACTGCCTGGTCGGTGATGTCCATCCCCGCGCTGCGTCGGGCGTCGCCAGCGCCGTGACTCCGGTTCCCGGGGGAGTCGGACCGCTGACCATCGCCCACCTGATGAAGAACACCGTGACCGCCTGTCGGATGCGCAGGGCCTCCTCGCCGCGGACGAGACGCGCGCGGCGGCCGGTGGCCTGAGACCGACATTGGAGATACGCATGAAACGCTGGATTCTCATCCTTTTCGCTTTCTTCTGCCTCGGCGCGACGACCGTGAACCGCGTGGAGCGCATCAAAGTCGGCAAGGCTCCCCACTTCGCCGACATCACCGCCGACGGGCGCTATTTGCTGGTGACCAATTTCGCCTCCGACGAGGTGTCGATCATCGATTTGCAAACGCACGAGCGGACCGGCGAGTTCTACGCCGGCTACGAACCTCTGGGAGTGGCGGTTTCTCCCACCGGGGACAAGATTTTCGTGACCAACCGCAGCAACGGCCTGGTCAAGGCGCTCGACGGCAAGAGTTTCGAGATTCTGGACGACATCAAAGTGGGAGGCGTCCCGACAAGCGTCACGGTGGCGCCCAACGGCCTGCAGGCCTATGTCACCAACTACGGACGGGGAAGAATCGGCAAGATCGATATCATCGACACCGCCAGCCACCGCATTCTTGAAGAAGTGGAAGTCGGAGTCCGGCCGCTAGCCGCACAAGTCTCGCAGCTCGGGGATCGCCTCTACGTGGTCTGCGCCGGCTCCAACGATCTCTACGTGATCGACCTCAACACCCGCAAGGTGATCAAGCAACTCCCGGTGGGCGGCGGACCGGACGGGTTGGCCCTTTCGCCGGACGGCCTCAAGCTCTACGTGGCCAACAGCCTCACCGACGACCTTTCGGAAATCGATCTGCTCGATCTCGAAGAAACCCGAAGGCTACGGGTAGGCTCCAAGCCCTTTTCGATGACCGTCAGCCGCGACGGGCGGATCTTCGTCGTCGAATCGGGCGACAACGCGGTCGGCATCTACAGCCCCGATTTCGTGCGGCTGGCCACCGTGAAAGTGGGCAAGAAGCCAATCGACATCAAGCTCTCGGGAGACGAGCGCTTCGCCTATGTCACCACCGAGAAGTCGAATCGGGTGTTCTTTTTCGAGGTGAGTCCCTAGTGCCTTGTCAACCTAGATTTTGTAGCTTCTGGACGGCCCTCGCGGTCGATCTCTTTGTTGCGCGTCCTCGAAATAACCCGACTATGCCGTCGTCCGCGCGCCTTGATCTCGACCCCGAATGGCTCGTCCATAACCCACAATCTCTAGGTTGACAAGACACTAGGCCATCTCGCCGAAAGCCTTCTCCACCTGCTCGCGGAGTTGGCGGGGCAGGCGGCCGCCGGCGATCGCTCCACAGATATTGAAGGTGAGGTCGAGCGTGCTGAAAAGAGAGCGGCAGCGATCGCACAGTTCCTGGTCGGCGTAGGGAAAATCGACGCCGCGATCCAGGGCTTCCTGCTTGGCCTTGAGCAGGTCGAGGCAGACCTGCCGGGAATGATCCGCTTCCCCCGCCTGCTTGTGAGGCAACTTGCGGGCGATCTGCTTGCGGAGGTACAGTCGCGCCCGGTGGACCCGCGTCTTGACGGTGGCCTCTTTCAGGCCCAATACCGAGGCGACCTCTTGAACGGAAAGCTCGGCCAGGTCTTTGAGTACGAGGGGCAGCCGAAAGTGGATTGGCAACTTGGAGATGGCCGAGTCGACCTCGCCCTTGAGCTCGTCCGTCAAGAGCAGCTCGTCGGGCCGGTTTCCGACCGTGGGAATCTGGGGAATCGTCCTTTGCCCCACCGGTAGCAGCTCGGAGAGAGGTTCCAGCCTGGCGGGTTCTCCGGCGCGCCTGCGGTTGAGACGGCTGCAGATCCGTGCGGCGATCGAGAAGAGCCAGGTCTTGGGAGACGATCGTCCCTCGAACTGGTGCCATTTCCGAAAGGCCCTCAAGAAGGTCTCTTGGACCAAATCGTCGGCCTTGTCCGGACTTCCGCAGATCCGCCTTCCCAGGGAGTGAAGCTCGCGCCCGTGGCGCTCGAAAAGTTCGGGAATGGCCACCTGCGGGGATTGGCCGGCAAAGTCCTTGGAACTGAGTTGCTCGTCGATCGACTCTTCCATGTCCCCCCGAGGGAACCTCATTCTAGCCCGCGACGGCTCTCGAGTTAAGTCACCCGCCCAACTGAGCCGCGACCGTAAGGGAGCGGCACGCCGGACGACCGTTTCAACAGTGCAATGACGCAAACCGCCACCACGCGAGACGCTTGCGGGAGCGCCGGTTGATCGTTTCAACAGTGCAATGACGCGAACCGCCACAACGCGGTAGGCTTATTGACGTGCGAAGCCGGAGGAAACCGACGTGACCGGTTCGATGGTGGATCGTCTTTCTGCTCGCTTGCTCCTCGCAAATCGGGAACCCGATCTCCTCACCGTGTCTCTCAACCAATGGAGGCCGGAAGTGCGGAAGACCGGCGCGGGTGACGGCGCCACTGTTCAAGGCGCTGGAGCGGAAGACCTATGAGAATCAACACAATCCCTCGAGGACCTCAAGCCGCGAGCATCAAGAGCCCGCCGCCCCGCACAGTCGGAGGGTGGTGGCGCAGGGCGGGAGTGACCGGCCTGGGGCGGACCCTGGCCTTGGCCGCGCTGTTTCAGGCTTGGGCGCCGCCGGCCTTGTGGGCCCAACAACCCCTGACTCTCCCCGAGGCGGTGCGGATGGCGCTCGAGTCCAATCCGGCGATCCACGCTGCCGAAGCTGCCACTCGGGAGGCCGATGCGGGAATTCGGATGGCCGCCGCGGGACGACTTCCGAGGGTGAGCTACGCAGAGAGTTACAGCAGAAGCAATAATCCCGTGTTCGTGTTCGGGTCTCTACTCAACCAGCGCCAGTTCGGTCCCGACAATTTCGAGATCGAACGCCTCAACAATCCCGACTCGCTGCACAACTTCCAGTCCCTGTTACGGGTGGAGCAGAGCCTCTACGACTTCGACCGGACCAAGCACGCTCTGCGGGCGGCTCGGCTTCGCTCGGACCTCACGGCGGAGGAGCGGCGCAGGCGAGAGACGGACCTGGTCCTGGGTGTCGTACGCGCTTACTTCGGGACGTCCTTGGCGGAGGAGAAGCTACGGGTTGCAACGGAGTCGGTTGGCACCGCCGCATCGGACCTGCGGCGCACCCAGTCGATGGCCGAGTCGGGAATGGCCACCCAGGCCGACGTCCTTTCCGCACAAGTTCATTTGGCCGGAGTTGAGGAGGAAAGGATTCGAGCCGCCGGTGCGCTGGCCGTATCCCGGGCGGCCCTCAGCGAGGTGCTGGGTGTGCGACAGAGCCTCGAATTCCAGATCGTCACTCCGCTCGATGTCTCGCCTGGCGACCCGGATCGGCTCGACGCTTATCTGAGCAACCTCGATCAACGGCCCGATTTGCGCCAGGCTGAGATCGCCGAAAGTTTGGCGCGCAGGCAAACGCTGAGCGCCCGCAGCGACCTCTTGCCACGGGTCTCTTTCCAGGGCGTTCTGGAAGCGGACCGGCGCCACTTTGCATCGGACGGCGGCGGCAATTGGCTGGCCGGAGTCTCCTTCCAATGGGACATCTGGAAAGGATCGGAAGGGCGTGCCCGAGTAGCGGCGCGAAAGCATGCCCAAACCAAGATGGAGGCCTTGCGCCGCCAAGCCGCTGCGCTGGCGGAACTCGAGCTCCGCCGGGCATTCTTTGATCTCTCCACCGCGCAGGAGAGAGTCCGCGTGAGTCAAGCGTCGGTGGAACAGGCCCGGGAGAGCCACCGCATCGTGGAGAACCGCTACGCGGCTGGACTGGAGGGTGTGACGGAGCTGATCCGCAGCCAGGAAGCACTGATGCAGGCCGGCTTCCGGCACCTCTCCGCGCTCCACGACCAACGCGTTTCCCGGGTTGTCTTGGAGCACGCCGCAGGACGGCTGACTCCCACATCCGAGGTTCTGCAATGAACAGAGTTCCACCCGTCGTAGTTTTGTTGGTTTCAGTCGTCTCCCTGGCGGGTTGCGCTGGAGAAGAAGAGAGTTCGGAGCCCATCGAGTCGACGAAGCCCGTCGAAGTCCGACTCTCCAGTGTGACTTTACGGGAGGTGGAAACGCCCCTGCAGCTCACTGGGACGGTCCGGGCGAAAAGGTCGACGGCGATCTCCAGCCGTATCCTCAGCACCATCAACAGCATCCATGTCGACGAAGGCGACGTGGTGCGCAAAGGGCAGAGGCTGGTCGATTTGGACGACCGGGATCTGGTATCGGCGCTGCGATCCGCGGAAGCCGCCCGGGACGAGGCGGAGAGCGCGATTCGGCTGGCGGAACACGATCTGGAATCCGTCAAAGCCCAACGGGAACTGGCTGAAATCACCTTCCAGCGCTTTCAGGAGCTGCTTGAAAACAAATCCACCACGCGGCACGAATACGACCGGGCTTCGGCCGCG
>JBFGHF010000262.1:0-6109 GCA_041578355.1 Acidobacteriota bacterium | reverse complement strand
GTACTGAAATCGTCCCGGCTGTTGACCTCCTCCCCCCGGGCCACCTAGGATTACATCAGTCAGATTGTCTGACTGAGAAACCGGGAACGGACCGCTTGAACAACATCCAGGCCACACCGGCTGAAAGCGCGCTTCTGCAAGTCCTTTGGAAGAAGGGCGATGCCACCATCCGCCAACTCGCGGACATTCTCTATCCCGAGGGAACCCACGCTCACTATGCGACCGTACAGAAGTTGTTGGAGCGCCTCGAGTCAAGAGGAATGGTGCGGCGCGATCGAGGACCGCGGGCCCATCGCTTCTCGCCGACCGTATCCCGAGAGGACTTCTAGGGCGGTCGTCGGCACCAGCTGGCGGAGGAATTCTCGGACGGTTCGCTGCCCCCCTTGTTGACTGCCTTGGTCCGGTCGGGACGGTTGTCGGCCGAAGACCGCCGGCGCCTTCGCCAACTGCTCGATGAACTGACCCAGGAGCCTGACAGCACCGGGAGGCACCAAAAATGAACGCCATCATTCCGCTGCTCGCCAGCAACACTCTGCTGGCAGCCATGCTGGGACTGTTGGCCTGGCTGGTTTGGAGAATCCTGCACAACCCGGCGGCGGCACATGCCTTGTGCGTGGCTGCATTGATCAAACTGATCACCCCTGCGCTGCTCACCGTATCGATCACCTCGCCTTCTCTTTCCATTTCTGCGCGAGAGCCCGCCTCTGCCCGAATACAAACCCGCGCTGTCAGCGAGGCGCCCCTGAAGATCGTGGAGGATTCGATTGCAATCGGTGGAGGTTCGTCGCCCTCTTGGCGAAAGCGGGTCGGCGGCTTTCTCTCTCAACAAGCTCTTTTTTTGTTCTGGGTGGTCGGCTCTCTGCTCTACTTCGTGGTGACAGGATCTCGAATCTTCCGGTTCCAAAAGAGTCTGACCCGCTGGAGTGCCGCTCCCCCGGCTCTTCAAGCGGAAGTCAACCGAGTCGCACAGCGCCTGGGGCTCGAGAAAACTCCCCGGGTGTTCACCTCTCAAGAAAGAGTGTCTCCGGCGGTCTGGGCTGTTCTCGGCAAACCATGCGTACTTCTTCCCCTGCCGCTTCTCGCCGGAATGGAGAGCGGCCAAAGAGAGGCGCTGCTCGCACATGAGCTCTGCCATGTGCGACGCGGCGATCACTGGCTGCGCCTTCTGGAATGGCTCGTCAAGGGACTCCTTTGGTGGAACCCGGTGGTCTGGGCGGTGAGCTGGGGGATTCGAGAGTCCGAGGAGCTATGCTGCGATGCTCTGGTTGTCAAAACCATGCCCAACTCCGCCAGAGTTTACGCAGCAGCACTCTTGCAAACTGTTGACTTTCTCTCCCTTGAGACTGGGCCGCCCTTGAGAACGGGTTTGGCTCCGGTTCGTCACATGGAAAGGAGAATCAAAATGATCGCTGCAAATAATCTTCATTCAACGGTGCCCGGCCCTGTCCGGGTCCTTCTCTTCGGCTTGGCCTCGACTCTCTTGTCCTTGTCGCTGATCGCGGCGGCTGAACCGCGGCAGGAGCCGGCTCCCACTTCGCCGGCAGGTGAGCAAAGAGAAGAGCGGCCCGTCGCGGACGAGGACTGGCGCGAAACCATGCGCCAAGCCATCGCGGAGGTTCGCGAGGCCATCTCCAAAGCCCGTATCTCTCCTCAGATTCGAGAAGCCCTCAACCAGAAACGGGAAGAAATTCGGGCGGCCATGGCAGAGCTGCGCACTCAGCGGGAGACGATCCGCCCGGAGCTTCGGGAATCCGTCAACCGGGAGGAGATTCGCACCCGAATCCGAGAGGCTTTGGAAAAGACCCGGCGCCTCACCGAAGAGGAACGCAAGGAAATCCAGGAGAAGTTGTTTGAGCTCGACATAGACCACATCGTCGACACTTCTCTCGAAGCTGCCATGTCGGCCGTCGCGGCAATCGACGTGGATGCCATCGTGGAGCAAACGATGCTCGAAGTCGACGTCGAGCGGATCGTCGAATCCAGCCTCAAGGCTGTCGAGGAGATCCTCGAAAAACTGGAGCGACAGCAACGTCAGAATTAACCTGGCGCTGCCTTCCGGACTGCGCCCCACCAGAACACACGGGCAGGATGTCCGCGCCGCTTGCCCTTTCAAATCGCCTGGCGCTCCCTTAAAGTAGAAAGCCTCTCAGAACTCACTTTCTCTTGGGGGGTCAAATGGGTGACAAGATTTCGTTGATTCGGCTGCCGTTACTGCTGATCTTGATTTTCTATTTGGGCAAGCTGATCGGCGGCGCCCTGGGAATGCCGTACGAGGCGGGGGCGCAGGTCTTTGGGATGGTGCCGCTGACGATCCACCTTTGCCTGATCTGGGGAGCCTTGAGCCGACCGGTTTACGGCCTCAGTGTGGGGAACGCCGTGATCGCCTGCGTTCTGATCGCTCTTTTCGCTCAGATCCTGATCTTCGGCACGACCGTGCTCTCTTACCTCATCGGCTGGGATACCCACTTCAGCAACCCCGTTGCAATCTTGCGGGCGGCCCGTGACGTGCCCTTCGGCGAGGCCGTGATCCAAAGGGCGATCGGGTTGGTCGTCAACTGCGTTTTGGCGGCCGTTGCGGGTTTGATCGGAAGAGCATTGGGCGGCTTCATCGCGGCTCCGGCAAAATAGGATCGGGTTTTTGGCCGTCGACTCGGAGCCGGGAGCGCCAGACCGGGTTGGCGGTGCGGGATCGCGAGAGTCTTCGATATCCTTGTTCAAGAGGATTTCGACGACCGGTCCTTTGGGGCCTAGATCGTCCATTCTCCAAGGACCGCCCTGTCGCTCGAGTGATCGAGGCTGACGATATCGAACAGGACCCATGTCCAAGCCCACTCCCGTTCCAGCCGAACCTCCAAGTCCGGAGCCCGGAGCCAGGCCAATCGCCATCACCATGGGTGATCCCGCCGGTGTGGGACCGGAGCTTTGTTTGCGCGTTCTGCGCAATCCGGAGGTCCAGCGGCGCTGCCGTCCTCTGGTCTTCGGAGACGCCGGTGTTCTGGTCCGAGTGGCCCAGGCCTGCGGCCTCGGCTTGCCAGCCTGTGTGCTGGCCGCCGATGAGTGGTGGGTTGAGGGCGGCGATCAACCCGCCGTAGTCGACTTGAAGTCGATCAACCCGGGGGGGGTTACGCCCGGCCGGGTCAGTGCCGAATGCGGGCGCGCAGCGGTTCACTACATCTCGGCGGCTGTCGAAGAAGCCCTCAAGGGACGCGTGGCAGCGGTGGTCACGGCTCCCATCCACAAACAGTCGCTGCGCGTCGGGGGTTCGCCTCACCCCGGCCACACCGAAATGATCGCCGAGCTGACGGGATCCTCACGATCGTGCATGCTGATGGCCAGCCCCGGTCTCTGCGTCAGCTTCGTCACCACTCACATCGGGCTGGCCGAGGTGGCGGGCGACCTCACCACGCAGCGAATCGAGGACGTCATCGAACTGACCTCCGAGGCGTTGCAGAAAGCCTTGGGGAAGAAGCCCCGGCTGGCCGTCTGCGCACTGAATCCACATGCAGGCGAGGGGGGCCTTTTCGGCAACCGGGAAGAGGAGCGGGTCATCGCGCCCGCCATCGCCCGGGCCAAGCGCGACGGGATTCTGGTGGAAGGGCCCTTCCCGGCCGACAGCCTCTTCGTCCCCGATCATCGCCGGGCCTACGACGGAATCGTCAGCCTCTACCACGACCAAGGCCAGATCCCCTTCAAGATGCAGGCCTTCGAAGACGGGGTCAACATCACGCTGGGTCTCCCCATCGTCCGCACCTCGGTCTCTCACGGCACCGCCTTCGACATCGCCTGGCAAGGCAAGGCGAATCCGCGCAGCCTCGAGCAGGCAATCTTCTGGGCTCTCAGGTTGGGGGAGGGTTAGTTCTCGGGTCTGTTCGATACGGGGCCTGTTGCAGATTGAGCGGTGGCCGACCGCAGCGAGTGAACTTTGACATCCCTCCATCCCCTCCGTACCATCCCAGCGCATGACTAAAGACATGGTTCGCGTGGGGCTGGTCGGCTATGGTTGGGCCGCCACCGCACATATCACCTCTTTCAATGAGATCGATGGAGTCGAAGTGACGGCGGTTTGTTCGCGCCGGACGCTGGACGCAGACGAATTGAGTGCCAAACACGGATCGAAGATCGCCGTGTTCAACGATTTCGCCGAGATGTGCGGTCGCGACGACATCGACCTGGTCTCGATCTGCACACCTCATCCGATGCATCCGGAACAAGTCGAGATTGCCGCAGCAGCAGGAAAAAACCTGGTGATCGAGAAGCCTGTCGCAATCGACCTGGAGGGGCTGCGGCGCGTGGAGACTGCGGTTGCCCAAAGCGGTGTCAAGGCCATCGTCTGCTTCGAGGTCAAGGTGGTCGGTCATTTCCAGGCCATGCGCTCGATGATCGAGCAGGGCTTGATCGGAAACATCCACTACGGCGAATGCGACTACTTTCACGGCATCGGGCCTTGGTACGGGCAGTACGGCTGGAACAAGCGCGCCGACTTCGGAGGCTCGTCGCTGTTGACGGCCGGCTGCCACGCACTGGACGGACTGCTCTGGCTGATGAAGGGAAGGCCGCGAGAGGTCTTCAGTTACGCCACCACGTCGAAGCGGCCCGAGTTTCAAGCTTACGAATACCCCACCACGACGGTGACCCTGATGCAGTTCGAGGACGGCAGATTGGGCAAGACCGCCAGCGTGATCGACGCCATGCAGCCCTATCTTTTGAGCGTTCAGTTGATCGGGTCGGAGGGTACGATCTGGAACGACAAGTTCCACTCTGAAGTCTTGCAGGGACTCGACAAGAACGATTGGAGCCGGATGAACGCGCAGATGGTCGGCTCGGGCGATGTGGCTCACCACCCCTACCGCCTGCTCTTCGAAGACTTCATCGACTCCATTCGCGAAGACCGCCCCACTCAGTACTCTTTCGAGGACAGCATCTTCTCCCACCGGGTCTGCCTGGCCGCCGATCTTTCCGCGGCGGAGCGAAGGCAGGTATTGCTGCAGGAATTGGAGTGAAGGAGTTGGTCATCGCTCCGACCAACGAAGCTCTGAAAGTGGTGCCGCCCGATCGGCGGCAACAACAGAATGATGAAACAGGCAAACCGCCCCGTCGTCCTGGCAGCCGCAGCCCATCCTGACGACATCGAGTTCATGATGGCCGGCACCCTCTTGTTGCTGGGGGATGCGGGGGCTGAACTGCACCTCTGGAACCTCGCCAACGGCAGTTGCGGAAGCATGCATCACGACCCTCGGTCGACGGCCGAGATCCGCACGCGCGAGGCCCGCAGATCCGCCCGTCAAGCCGGCGCCGCCCACCATCCGCCTCTGGTGGACGATCTATTCGTCTATTACGAGCCGTCTCTGCTCTCCCGAGTGGCGGCGGTGGTCCGCCGAATCAAGCCCACGATCATCCTGGCGCCCTCGCCCCAGGACTATATGGAGGATCACCAGAATACCTCACGGCTGCTCGTCACCGCGGCCTTTGTGCGGGGTGTGCCCAACTTCGAAACGCGACCTGCCGTGGCGCCATGGGAGGGCGACACGGTCGTCTACCATGCCCAGCCTCACGGCCTCAGAGACTCGCTGCGCGGCCTCGTCCTTCCCGAGCACTTCGTGAACGTCTCCTCGGTCCTGGAGCGGAAGAAGAAGATGCTGTCCTGCCACGAGTCGCAAAGAGAATGGCTGGACCGCACACAAGGGATGGGCTCGTATGTAGCGCAGATGGTGGAGATGTGCGGAGAGGTCGGCCGTCTCAGCGGCGGGCGTTTCGAGTTCGCCGAGGGCTGGAGGCGCCACCGACACCTGGGACTCTCCCGGCAGGAAATCGACCCGCTCCCGGCCCTGCTCGGTGAAAGCTGCTGGGTGGATCCGGCCTATGTCTCGAGACTGGGTTGAGTGAGCCTTTTCCGGCTCGGCGCCGGCAGCCCGGTAACCCCACTTACTGAAACTTCCGCTTGTCGATCTTGTATTTCTGGATCTTTTTGGAGAGCGTGTTGCGGTGAACCCCCATCTTGTGGGAGGCACGCCCCATGTTGCCGCGGCTTTCGCGCAGCACGCGCAGGATGAAGAGCTTTTCGAATTGGGCCCGCGCCTCGGGCCAATAAATCCCCTTGCTGACCAGTTCG
>JBFGHF010000261.1:0-6125 GCA_041578355.1 Acidobacteriota bacterium | reverse complement strand
CCCAGATCTCCGCTCGTAGGCTGAAAACTCTTCGCGAAAGGCGGGCGAACGCCCAATTCTCCAGCAGCGAGGATATCGAACAGGCCCAACGAACCAATTGGGCCACCCGAATACTTGGTTCATTGGCCCTGTTGTCCTGCTACTGCTGTTGAGCGATTGGCCCATTCAAGCTGTAGAAACCGACGCAATTTCCAGCAGTACCGATATCGAACAGAGCCAATGAACCAACAGACACACTCCCGAGCCGACTCAATCCAGCCCGTAGCGTCGCGCGTATCGGCGGATGGCGTCCTCGAAGATGATTTTGGGAGGGCGCACCAGGCCTGCTCCGATCTGTCCGATGCCGGCTTCGCGGTGGGCGATCCCGGTATTGATCCGCGGTGTCAGGTTGCGCTCCAGGACCTTGCGGATGTCGATGCCCACGGGTGTGCCCCGAAAATCGAGAGCGGGGATGTTGAAGTGCCGGTGCTCGCCGTGGGTGATTTCGTACATTTCCATCGTTGCGTTGACGGCCTCCTGGGGAGTCCCGGAAACGAAGCTGACGATCGCCGGCGCGGCGGCCATGGCGAAAGCGCCGATGCCGGCAGTCTCGGTGATGGTGCTGTCGCCGATGTCGGGATTGGCATCGGAGGCTGAGTAGCCGGGGAAGTAAAGACCTTGGGGAGTCTCGCAGGGCGCTTCGAACCAGTCGTCGCCCAGGCCGCTGACGCGAATCCCGAAGTTGGTGCCGTTGCGCGCCATGGTGGTGACCAGCGTGCTCTTTTCGATCCCGTGGGCGGCGTCGGCCATGACTTTGCAGGCGGCCATCACCGGGTTGAGGGCACTGAGTGCGTTCTTTCCCAGGAAGTCGAGGATGCGCGAGGCCTGGCGCGGGTCGCCGGCCACCTCACTCAGGGCAGGCGCCAGACCCTGCAGGTAGAGCAGAGAGCCCGCCTTGAGCCGGTTGTGGCCGTCGTCCCCCATGTTCAACGCTTCGGAGATCAAAGTGCGGAGGTCGAGGCCGCCGCTTGCGCGCAGTGCGGCGCCCAGCCGAGGCGCCATCTCCTCGTTCATCCAGCGCAGGCGAGTCTGAACCTCCTCGTCGTAGGCGCCGTATCGGAGGACCTTGCCGTAGCCCTCGTTGAGGCTGGAGAAGGCGCGGTTGCCGTGTTTGGCGTTCTCGACAACGTAGACGGCCATCGAGGCGGAGATGACTCCCGCCATGGGGCCCACCGCTTGGTGATGGTGGCAGGGCCCGAGTTCGATCTCTCCGCCTTCCATCAACTCCGTCGCCTCGGCGGCATCTCGCGCCAGACCCTCGAAAATCAGGGCCCCCAGCAAGGCTCCCCGCAGGGGGCCGCTGGCGCGTTCCCAGTCGATGGGTGGACCGGCGTGGAGCAAAAGATCTTTGCGCATGCCGGGAATCGCTTCCCGGGCCAACGCCACATCGACCAGGCGCGGGTGGGCTTCAGTCATCCTGCTCAAGGCGCGGTCGTTGGCTTGGTCGATGGGGTTCATGGTTTTTTAGGTTTGTGGGTTTGTAGGTTTGTGGGTTTGTGGGTTCATAGAGTCCGGATTTCCGGGGCGCTTATTTCATCTTCGACAGAATCGAGGCCAACTCCTCGTCTCCGCCGGCGGGCGGCCGCCAATCCACATGGAGCGACTCGACATCCTGGGCGATCATGCTCTGGTAAAAAGCCTCCAAGCCGATATTGACGACTTGGAGCGGAGAATCAAGGGGCAGCAGATTAACATCTGTCTCCGCCGGCTGCCGGCGGTTTAGAGCAGAGATCAAGCCGCCCGCATGGGAGATTGCCGACCGGCAGTCGGACTCCACGATGGCTCCGGCGCGCCCAAACTCGGATCTCTGTTTTTCCAGGTCTTGGGGATCGGCTTCGGTTCCGACCAGGAGGACCACCGTTTCCAGCCTGCGACCGTCTGCCGCCGCGACCCGGCGGGTCTCCTGGATTGCCGGCGCCAACTCGCTTGCCGGGTCCGGGTGGGCGCCGTGTCCCAGAACCACATCCAAGACGACCACGGCCACCTGCGGATTCTTCGCGCTGCGCAGCAATCTCTCGATCCTCAACCGGTGATCGAGCATGGGGTGGAGCCGACCCGATGTGAACTCGTCGGCGCCCAGATCCAGCACCCAGTGGGCACCCGGTGCTTGCTCTTCCCGGGTCGAGCCGGACAAGTTGGATTGAACGTCCGGCGAGTAGATCTTGAGAATCTGGAGGGCCTCCTGGGCCAGGGTGCCTCCCGAGAAAAAGCCTCGAAGAAGTTTCTGCCCGCTTGCGAATCCTGCGCTGTCCACCGCGCTGCGCTCGGTCCTATCCTCCGGGAGTTGAGCGGCCTGTCGGGCCGCCTCCGAAAAGGTCGAAACGAAATAGAGATTGTCGATCCGCTCCGCCGGCGGGGCCTGGCCCAGGAAATCGACCACCACGGGCTTGCTCAGGGAGCGAGCGGTGTCGAGGATGCGGGCCGCGGTCCGCGGCGAGGGTGGCTTCGAAATCAAGACGATCGCTCCGGTCGCTCGGTCCTCTTCCAGGCGTTGCAGCGCCTGGATGGTGGTCAGCCCGCCCACCTCGTCGCTGAGGTCCCGTGAGCCGCAGCCGAAGGCCAGGCTGACACCGCTGCCCGATTCGTCGAGGGCGGACGCCACGGCCTGGAGCCCGGTCCCCGAGGCGGACACCAAACCGATCGGCCCGGCCTTCACCTGGTTGCAGAAACCCAGGCCGACCCCATGAATCAAGGCCGTTCCGCAATCGGGGCCCATCAATAGGAGTCCCTGCCGATCGGCTTCTCTCTTGAGTCGGACTTCGTCTTCCAGGCTCACGTTGTCGCTGAAGAGAAAGACGTGTCGCTTCAGTTCGAGCGCTTTTTCCGCCAGATCGGCCGCGAACCGGCCCGGTATCGAGATCGAAACGAGGTTGCATTCGGGGAGCATTTGCAGGGCTGCCTGCAGACTGCGGGGTTGGTAGCCGCCAGAGGTTCGCTCGCCGGACTCGAGGAGTCGCTCGACTTGTTGCAGAGCTTCGCGGCCGCTGGCTTCGTCTTTGGCCCTGACGCAGATCAACAAGTCGGTGGCCGAAGGGCTGCCGCCTTCGGGAAGCAGACCGGCGTCGGCCAGCAAACTGAGATTCACGGCGCTGCCCATGACTGCCCCGGCGTCTTCGATACCCGGAAGAGCCGCCAGTTCGCGTTGCAGCAGCATGAGCCGGACCGAGTCGCAATAGAAGCCGGGGATCTTTCGGTTCCGCACCACGCTCATGGCGGCGATTATATGCCGTCCTGGGTCGGGCGTCCTGCGCCCCTCCGTTCGCCGTCCTTCGCCTCCCGATTTCTTTTTCAGGCCGCGGCCCTGTTCCCCGAGGATTTGAAATCGAGTTTGTTCGCTGCCTTATGGCATCCTCATTTAGTAGAATTTGAAACTACGGAATGCTTAATGATCTCTAGTTTGCCGAATCCGGTAAAGCAGGCAGCGGCGACTTTCGCCCTTATCACTGGATCTCTGGGCGCCGGATTGGCAGTGCGTTTCGTCTGGCTCCGCTGGCGCGGAGTGATCGCTTACAACGAGTCCCACTGGCGCTATGTGGACGATTCTCTCTTCACTCTTCTGCAATGGGCGATTCCGAGCCTGCTCTTGGGCGGAGTGCTTTTCTGGTTGTTCACGCTTGCCACGTCCGCCAAGTCTCCCCCTCAGAAGTTTCCCCTCGGCCTGCTTGCGCTCACGCTCTTCTTCGCCGGCCTGCTGGGGACGGCCTGGCTCTTTGACCTTCGGCCGATTCTGGGCCTGAATTCGATCCTGATCGGTTGGCTGATCGCCATCCTGGCACGGTCGGCCCTCCATTCGGCCGGCCGTTTGGAGACTCCCGTCCGCAAGGTTGTATTCAGCCGTCCCACGCAGTTGTTGATCGACGGCGCGGTGGTGGGCGTGAGCTTCTGGCTCGCCTACCTCTTCCGCTTCGACGGCGAGATACCCGACCGCTACAGTGACCAGTTGCTCTTCTTGCTGCCTTACTCGGTGTTGGTCCAGATCGCAGCCAACTATCTGTGGGGCGTCTACTCGTTCATGTGGAGGTTCACCAGCCTCCGGGAATCGATCGTGATCGGCCAGTCTGTCGGCTCGGTGGCACTGCTCTCGGTCGTGCTTCGGATCGCGGTGTTGGAGCCGTATCCCGTATTGGTCGTGCCTTTCGGGGTGGTCGTCATTCATCCCGTGCTCAATTTTTTCGGATTCATGGCGACGCGTACCCTGCGTCGGCTCCAGTACCACGCGGGACAACGAAGAGAGGGGAAGGACGTTGAGGCGCCCCTGCGCAAACGGGTTCTGCTGGTCGGCGCGGGCCAGGCGGGCCAGCTCCTGGTGCGCGAACTGGACAGCAACCCCGCGATTGAAATGGTGGGGTTTCTGGATGACGATCCGCGAAAGATCAGTCGCGTGATTCAGGGTGTCAAGGTCCTCGGGTCGACCGACGACCTGGTCGAGATTCTGCGCCGCCAAGAGATCGACGAAGTGGTGCTGTGCATGCCGACGGCTCCCAAGTCGGTCTTTCGTAAGGTCATCTCCCGGAGCGAGGAAATGGGCGTCCGAACGTCCTCCGTCCCGAGCCTTTCCGACGTGGTCGACGGAAAGGTGTCCATCAGCCAGTTGCGGCCGGTGCGCATGGAAGATCTGCTGGGCCGGGATTCGGTTGCCTTCGCCACCGACGATCCCCGGCTGCAATCCTGTTACTCGGGGAAGCGAATCCTGGTAACCGGGGCCGCCGGTTCGATCGGCTCCGAGCTGGTTCGTCAGCTCAAGGAGCTGAAACCGGACAAATTGATCGTCCTCGACCAAGACGAAAACGGCCTCTTCGAGGTGGGGCTGGAGATCGGGGAGAGCCTGTCCGGGACCTTGGTGCAGGTCATCGCCGACATTCGCGACCGGCAACGGTTGGCGCGGGTCTTCCAGCGAGAGCAGCCGCAGGTCGTGTTTCACGCAGCGGCCTACAAACATGTGCCCATGATGGAGTTGCATCCCGGTGAGGCGATTCTCAACAACGCCGTGGGGACGCGCAATGTCGCCGAGACGGCGGCGCGGGTCGGCTGCGAGAGCTTCGTTTTGATTTCCACCGACAAGGCCGTCAATCCGAGCAGCATGATGGGGGCCTCCAAGCGGCTTGCGGAAATGGTGGTCCAACATCTCTCCAGCCGTCATCTCCAAACGCGTTTCTGTTGTGTCCGCTTCGGCAACGTGCTGGGAAGCCGCGGCAGCGTGGTTCCACTCTTCCAAAAGCAGATCGCTCAGGGCAAGGACATCACCGTCACCGACCCCAGCGCCAAGCGATACTTCATGAGCATTCCGGAGGCGGTTCAGCTGGTCATTCAGGCGGGATCTCTGGGAGACCGCGGCGAGATCTTCGTTCTCGACATGGGCGAACCGGTGCGAATCCTCGATCTCGCCCGCGAACTGATCGAGAGATCGGGACTGACTCCCGACCAGGATGTGCGCATCCGTTTCACCGGGCTGCGGCCCGGGGAAAAGCTCAGCGAAGAGCTGCTGATCGGTCAGGAGACGGGCATCCGGCACACTCAGTACCCCAAGATTTTTGTGGCTCAGGCTTTGAGCGATGACTGGCCCAAGCTCTCCCGGGCACTCGAGAATCTGGAAACCGCCGCCATCAACGACGACGCCGACAGCCTGTTCGCTACCCTCGACGCTTTGGAAATCGGCTATCGGAAGAACGAAAAAGAAGCGGAGGAACTCGCCACCACGAGCGTTGAAGATTGATTCGCCGGGCGGCGAGGGTGAGGCGCTATCCCGCCCTGACGGAATGGCCGGCTTGGTCGGCCAGCTGGGCGCGGACTTGTTTCTCGATCCAGCGGTAAGTGCGCTGCAGGCCTTCCTCCAGCGAGATCCGAGGCTCCCATCCCAGAACTTCACGCAGCCGAGTGTTGTCCGAATTGCGGCCCCGCACTCCCTGAGGGCCCTCCACATGCCTCTTCTCGATCTCGATTCCGGCGATGCCCGCGATGATGTCGGCCAGTCGATTGATGGTGACCATCCGGTCCTGGCCTAGATTGAGCGGTTTGCAGTAGTCGCTCTGCATGAGGCGGTAGATTCCCTCGACGCAATCCTCGACGTAGCAGAAGGAGCGGGTCTG
>JBFGHF010000260.1:0-6136 GCA_041578355.1 Acidobacteriota bacterium | reverse complement strand
GATACCTGCAGGGTCGGGTTGGAGACAGTCTCGGCGAAGAGAAGCCGGGTTTTTTTCTCGAACGCGGCCTCCACCTGAGCGGGGTCGGTGATGTCCACGAAAGTAACACGCAAACCGCATTTCAGCGGAAGGTAATCTTTGAAAAGGGCGAAACTGCCGCCGTAGATCGAGCGGGAGGCGACGATGTGGTCTCCAGGTTTGCAGAGTTGCATCACCGTTGCCGCGATCGCCGCCATTCCGCTTGACGTGCAATAGCCTGCCTCGGCGCCCTCCAGGGCGGCCAGCTGCCGTCCCAAGGTGTAAACCGTGGGGTTGTAGTGCCTGCCGTAGAGATAGCAGCCGCCATGTTCCGGTCCCCGCCGGCCCTCGAAGATCTCGGGCATGGTGGCGGCTTGGTGGACTGCGAAAGTGGTGCTGGCCTCAACGGACATGTTGACCCCGCCATGCTCTCCAAACTCGTGTTTGGCTCTGGCCAGTGCTTCCATCGGCTCGAATCTCCGCATGACCCGACTCCTTTCGCGGAGTCCGCTCATCCCTCGAGACAGCCGGGAGCGACTCCGCCGCCAAAGTTGACGCAATTCCCTCACCAGCCTGCTACAAGCGCTTCTAACGACCGTATAGACAGTAGGTTACGACCGGGGGCAAAGGAGTTCTCGAAAGTGTGTGTGGGTGGCTTTGGCGCAGGGCTTAGTCAATATGACCCACTCGGACCACCGGACCCAACCCCTAATGGCTGGGTCCTTTGCCCAAAGATGGAGCGGTCAACGACTGGCGCGCCAAGCTGTGAGGCACGGTCAAGCGCGCAGGTGCTGGGAACCCGCCTTAGGACAATGCTTCCTGGCAGTAGCGAAAACACTTGGCGAGTTCGGCCATGACGTTCGAGCCTTGCGGGATCGGATACTCCAGTTCGATGGTGGCGGGGAAACGGTACTGCTCCCTTTTCATGAGCTTGAGGATCTCCCTCAACGGTGTATCGCCTTGTCCCCACGGCACGTTGTCTCCGCCCGCGGTCCCGTACTTCCGGTCCTTGAAGTGCATACTTTGGATTCGGTCGTGATGGCGTTGAATGAAGGGGATGGGCGAGCCGCTGATGGCCGCGGTGAAGTGGCCGGCGTCCAGGTTGATTCCGTTGTAGGGCGACTGGGAAAGGGCGGTGTCCCAGCTTTTCTCGTCGACCTGGGTATGGTTGTGGTAGCCGACGTGGATCTTGTGCTTGGCGGCGAACTCGCCGATTCGCCCGGTCAGATCCGCGCTCTCCGGCAGTTCCATGGTGACATGGGAGGCCCCGAGCGCTTGGGCCACCTTGAAACAGTAGTCGAACTCGCCATCGGACATCTCTTCGCTGAGCGCCAGCTTGAAGGCGTAGATGCCGACTCCGGAGTCCTCGTAGAGCTGGCGCAGCGCCCTGAACTTTTCCATGGAGACCGAGAGGCGCCAGCTGCGAAGTTCCTCGGCCGCCTTGTTGCGGGCCGCCTCTTGCTCGGGCGTAAGCGGCTGTCGGCGCCGTCCCCTGGGTCCCGGCGGCGGGGCCCCGGCGAAGGCTTCCACGGGGGGATTCTGAAGCTCCACCTCTCGAATTCCGAGTGCCACCAGTTTGCTCAGGATCTCCTCGGCGGTCCGGGCCGTACTGCGAAATGCGTAGGGTGCGATGAGACCGATCCGCACCCCGCCCAAGTTCGCTTCCGACCACTCCATCCAGCGCGCAAACGGCAAAGAGCTGAGGGCCAGTTTGCCGAACTCTCGTCTTGTCAAGCTCATGGTAATTCCTCCGACTCCGTGGCCTCCGTCCCTCGAGTTACAGATCCAGCTCCCACCCCTTGCGAAAGCCGGGTTTCACCCATCGGTTTGCCTCGGTGTCGTTGCTGAACTCACCCTTCTTGTTGTCCCAAAGCAGCTTGCCCTGGGCGTGGACAGCCGCCGCCCCCAGCACCAGCCACTCCGTGAAGGGTCCGGACCGGCCGAACTCGGAGCAGGCCGGGGTGCCGCCCTTGCAGGCTCGAATCCAATCTCGAACGTGGGCGCTTCCGTTGCTGCCCGTGCTGGCTCCCGGCGAGCGCGGCAAATAGGGGTCCGGAAGTTCGTACTCTGCCCATCTCGATCCGGGCAGCAGGCCCACTCCCTCGCCCCGGCCACTGGTACCCAGGTGTCCCTTCGAACCCACCAGTATGCAGTTGTAGCCGCTTCCCTGAGGCTGCCGGCCCCGACCGGCGGCCGGACCCCGCCCCTGGCGCCGGCGGGGAGGCGGCCCCACCTGTGGCCCCTTACCCTCGATCTTCCGCGCCTCCGCGGCCGTCATTCCGGGTGGGGTATAGGCGTCTCCCTCCACGTTGTGCCAGTAGACCGTGACGGGGGGCATGCCCTCGCGGGCGCTGAACTCGTACTTGATCGTCAAGTAGTCGGGGAAGGTGAAGGCGGGATAGGAGTTTTTCTTGAGGCATTCGACGCTGATCAGGTGTTCGGGACTGAGTTGCAATCCCCAGTTGGCGGGCCCGAGTATGTGAATCCCCCAATCGCCGATCAGCCCCGAGCCGAAATCGTAGAAGCCACGCCAATTGAAGGGCAGGTAGAATCCGAACTGTTCGCGAGGTCGTCCGCCGCCGCGCCCGCCTCCTTCGTTTCGGGCGGCGACAAAGTCCCGGTAGCGTTGGTCGCCCGCCGTGTAGTCTCGCCATTGAGCGCCTCCCAGCCAAACCTCCCAGTCGAGAGTTTCCGGGACCGGACTGGGCGCCGGGATTTCGGTCATGCCCTGGGGCCAGACGGCGCGGTTTCGCCAGGCGTGAACCTCGGTGACCTCGCCGATCTCACCCGACCAGAGGATTTCGCAGGCGACCCGCGTGGCGTCGTGGGAATAACCCTGGTTCCCCATCTGTGTTGCGACGGGATACTTCTCCGCCGCTTGCGTCAGCAGCCGCGCTTCCCAGGCTGTGCGCGTGAGCGGTTTCTCGACGTAAACGTGTTTGCCCAGTTGCATGCAGGCCAAGGCGCAATGAGCGTGTGTGTGGTCGGGCGTCCCGATCACCAGGGCATCCAGGTCCTTGCCCGATTTGTCGAGCATTTGCCGAAAATCCTTGTAGCGGGCCGCATGGGGCCAGCGCTGGAAACCCTCAGCTGCGCGCTCCCAGTCGACGTCCGCAATAGCCACGATGTTTTCCTTTTCGCAGTCCTGCAAGACCCGGAAGGGCCGGCCGCCAACGCCGATGGCGCCGATGTTCAGCTTCTGATTGGGCGATTTGTAGCCCAAGGATTTGAGCGACGGGACGCTCCCGAATCCGCCGGCCGGTACCGCTCCCGCCAGCATCGACCCGATGAGAAAATGGCGCCTGGAAACTTGCTTCTTCTGAGCCACGCTGCCCCCCTTTTACGGTGCTCCATAATAATCTGCAATTCACGGAAAATCGAGCACCGCGCACTACCGGACCATCCCGTAACCCGGCCTTCCAGGCCGCCCGTCCGAAAAGATCGCCGATCCCCGGCGTGGCAGGCGGGCACAAAGGGAAGATCGGCGAAGGGACAAGATCGGCGAAGGGACGGGTCTATCGCGGCATGCGTCTCGCGATCACTGCTATTGCGTGTGTCCCGTGTCATGGCACAATTGGCGGCGAAAGGAGTGGAAGATGATGCCGCGTATTCTGCCCGCCGCCCTGGCGGTCTCGGTGCTTCTCTCAGCTTGCGCCGGTCCTGCGGAAGGCCACGAAAGTCCTCCGCCTGTAGAGTCCTCCACGCAAGGGGACGACCGCTTGCCCGACGCGCTCTTGGGGAAGGCCCCGACGCCAACCGGGGAAAGCGTCTCCTACGACCCGGAAGATCCCGCCGCCAAGGGATATCTGGCGGTACCGGAAGGTGAGGGTCCTTTTGGCGCCGTCATCTTGATCCATGAGTGGAACGGGCTGGTCGACCGGGTCCGGCAGGTTGCCGACGCGATCGCGGAGGAAGGCTACATGGCTTTGGCGGCCGATCTCTACTCGGGGAGGACGGGCAGCAACCGCGAAGAGAACATGGCCCTGGTTCGCGAGACTCTGGCGCAGCCCGCCAAGCTGATCGGAAACCTCGACGCGGCCGTGACCTTTCTCCGCGGCCGGCCCGGCGTTACCGGAAAGATTGCCACCATCGGCTGGTGCTTTGGAGGCGGCGTTGCCCTTACCTACGCGCTGGGAGGTGAGAATCACGACGGGACTGCCATTTTCTACGGCCGACTGCTCGACGACCCCGAGAAACTCGAGACTCTCACCCATGAGATTTACGGGACCTTCGCCGCACTCGACCGCGGCCCCTCACCCGAACAGGTAAACGCCTTTGTGGAGGCCTTGCGCAGGGCCAACATTCCCAACGACATCCACATCTACGACGGGGTCAACCACGGCTTCTGGCTTTGGGTGGATCAGGACCCGGAAACGCGAAGTGGAGCGGCCCTCGATGCCTGGAGTCGCCTCAAGGCCTACCTCAGCCGCACGATTGGAGACTAGAGCCAACTTCGAGTGCGGCGGCGACAGCTGCCGCACTGTCATCTCAAAGGGAACACGCCGACAAGCTCGAATCGAAGAAGTTGAGAAAGAAGGGCGGAAGCTCCGCTCCCGCTCCGCTTCCGCACTCCAGGGCATCTCTCTTCCGGCTACTCGAGCTTCCTGGCACTGGCCGGTATGGGCGTTTGCTCGGGAGTGAGGACACCCCCATCCGGCAGGACTTTGAGCCGGACATCCTTGACCTGAACACGCATGGGAGAGCCCTGATGGAGTTGAAGAGCGAGGATTCCCTCCAGTGACCGCTGGGGGACCTGGTGGTCGATGACAGCGACGGTGGTCTGATCGTTGATCTTGTGGACCAAGCGGTTTCCCTGCGCCAGAATGGTGAACTCGTTCCATTCGGCCAGCTGCGCATTCAGGACCGGACCCGCATCTCCCGCCTCCCATTTGTCACCCCGGGCGTCAATGATCACCGCCTGCCCGCGCTGAGCCAGGATCCCCCGGCCCCTTTCCTCATAGAGCATCCCGTTGTAAGCCGCCCTGGGGTGGACGTCGGCTTGATAACCGCCCACCACGTAGCTGCCGACCTCGGGGAGTCTTCTGCTGCGGTACTGGATGCCGGAATTGTTGTTCCCGATCACTCTCAGTTTGAGCCGAAGTTCGAAGTTCCTGAGCGTTCCACCGGTCCAAATGAGAAACTGGTTATGAGGCAATGGAGACTCATCGGTTGTCGTCCCCGTTATCGCCCCATCGACCACCGTCCAGAGCCCTGGGTCCCCCTCCCAACCGCTGAGGTCGGCCCCATTGAAGAGATTCTCGAACCCTTCTTCCACATCCTGTGCCAGGGCCGGCACGACCATCGCCATACTGCAAATCAAGAAGCCAAGCCCACCAAGAGCTGCTCTCATGTTCCGGTCCTCCCTCGATCTGATTCTAAACGCAGTGCAGCCGTGATCGTCGTCAATTCTCGTGACCGGAACAGGTCCATCTTCCCACTGAGCCGCGCGCGTGAGCAAGCGGCGGGAAAGCTGAGGGGATCGCCTTGGCTGAAGCGAGGGGGACTGCGGAGGCCGCCATCCCGAAGCGCCGCGTGGCGGCCCGATCCGGGGGGCGAAACCAGGAATCGGGCGTCCCCGGCTCGTTCTTCCGGAGTGCCGCTTGCTGACGCGCGCGGCTCAGTAAAGGCCGAAGAGAGCCGACATGCAGGCGCCCATTTCCCTGGATCGCGGGTTGTATTTGCAAAAAAGCTTTCTAACGCAAGACTCGAAGTTCCAACAAGACCGGCCGGTGATCCGAGGCGACGGGTTCGTCGATCACTCGCGACTCGACGACCTCGAATCGGCCTGCTGGTCGGAAGAGGATGAAGTCGATCTCCCGGTCCGGCCGGTCCGCGGGAAATGTGAGGGGATTCCCCGTCTTGGCGGCAATCGTCCATTGCTGTTCCAGGAACTGCATGACCGTCGAATCCGGCGTCGAATTGAAATCGCCGGCCAGGATGACGGGCCTTTCTTCACTCTCAAAAATCCCTACCAGCCGGCGAGCCTGTGCCAGACGTTCTTCCTCGCTGCGGTAGAGATGAATTCCGACGACGATCACCTCGATATCGCCCACCTGCAACGTCGCAGCGAGTGCCGACCGCGGCTCGGCGCCGGGTGGGAGCCGATGGTTTGTCGAGT
>JBFGHF010000259.1:0-6147 GCA_041578355.1 Acidobacteriota bacterium | reverse complement strand
CGGCCGGGACTCCGCGGACGAAGGCTATGTAGTCGGTCGGCGCCGGCTCTTTGCCTGCCTGACGCAGCAGCAGATTGACCTTGCCCCGGTGGTATTGGCCGTGAAGCGCGGCGTGAAGCAAGATGTCCGCAACCGTGCTGGAAAACTCCCGGCCAGCGCTGTTGACGTAGGTTACGCTTGCAGCCAGGTCCTCTTCGCGGAGATCGGCCAGATAGTGCTGGAGGCCCCCGTGGGTTTCGCGAAGCAGCGACCGCAGCGAGGAGAGCGGCAGCTTGGGCCATACCGCTGCTCGGTAAGCTCTTGCTTCCAGGCGCGCCAGCCAGATCTCTTCGGCGCCCAGGACGTGAGCAAGCTCCCTCGCGGCCTCGGATTGGGGTGGGGACGTCTTCTCGAGGGCGTCGAGCAACGCCCTGTCCGCCCAGAAAGCATGATCCCAGAGGGAGCGGATTGTTTCGAGCGTGCTCATGGTCCGGCTCAAAGTGTAGAGCCGCGTCACGGTCAAAAAGGCCGGGTCGAACCGATTCCTTTCGGAGATCGGTCGCAAGTCAGGCCCATGCCGTGCTCAGGGGTCGCCGCGGTGGGTGTGATCCGCTGTGGAGGCGCTCAAATGGGGCAGCAGGTTCTCGCTCCAGAGGACGGAATCGCTCCAGAGAAAGCTCTCGGCCCACAGAAAGCTGTCGGACCAAAGCACGGAGCTGTCATTGAGCTTCGTGTCCGCCCAGAGCAGGCTGTCCGCCCAGAGGAAGGAGTCGCTCCAGAGAACACTGCCCGAGTCGAAGAATCCCTTCGCCCAGGAAAGCTCGCTTTTCTCCTCCCAGGAAAGACTGTCGGACCAGAGGAAGGAGCTCCCCCAAAGGCTGGAAACGGAATCGTTCACCAAAGGACTGAAGACGACCTGATCGGCGTAGGCTACCGCGCCCCCCACCCATACCCGTTCGCAGTTCTCGGGCTCCTTTTTGCATTTGACGCCCTCGACCAACACAAGGTCCCAGTAGGGATCGATATCTTTCTTCAGGCGGCGCTTCTTGACATCCACGAGTTTCGCCATCTGGGCGGCCGCCACGGCGTTGACCATCCCGTTGCCCTGCTGGAAGAGATGGGGCTGCTCCAGTTTTGTGGCGGTCAGCAGGAGAATCATCTTGACCAAACCGGGCGTCAGCCTTTCGTTCTCATCGAGCATTTGTGTGACCACGCCCGAAACGAACGCCGTGGCCATGCTCGACCCGCTCAAATCCAGATATCCCTCGTCCACCTTTAGATCCGGGTAGTGCTCCTCCAGGAAGCTGTCTTCGCCGATCGCTCCCGGGATGCCGTTGCCAGGCGCAACCAAGTCAGGTTTGAAGAGGCCGTCGATCGTCGGCCCTCGAGAGCTGTAGGATGTCCCGATGTCGTCCTTGTGGGTAAGAGTGCCCTGGTTGTTGATGGCGCCCACGGTGATCACGCTGGGCTCGATTCCAGGAACAGTGATGCCTCCGTAGACAACCGGATGGTCGTCCGTCCGGCCCAAGTTGCCGGCCGATACGACGGTAACGATCCCCGCCTTGACCATGCGTCGAACCGCCGCGCAAAGCGGGTCCTTGCGGTAAGACTGCAGGGGAGGATGACCCAGGGAAAGATTGGCCACCCGAATGTCATATTTATTCTTGTTGGCGATCACCCAGTCGATCGCTTTGATGAGGTTGCTGGCAACCCCCCAGCCCTCTCCTCCGATAACCTTGAGGTCGATGATCTCCGCTTCGCTGACTCCCCTGTTTTTTCCTTCCGATTCCTTGCCGCTGCCCGAGATGATTCCGGCCACGTGCGTTCCGTGACCGTAGCCATCGTTCTCGGAGTCCTTTGTCAACTGCGCCGAGCCGGAGGTGAAGTCGACCTTGACTTTGGGTTTCTTCAGATCTTCGTGCTCGCTGACTCCCGAGTCGAAGACGGCCACCCGCGACTTGTCACCTTTCGTCTTCACCAAGTCGGATCCGATGATCTTTCGATACTCGCTCAGAGACGCCCGTTTCTTCCTCCCGCCCCTCTTGGTGCCCCGAATGACCGGGTCCAGCGTGACGTATTCGACGACGTCCGAGCGCAGCAGGGCCCGGATCTGAGAAGGATTGAGTCGAGCGCGATAGCCGGCAATCGAATCCAGCATATGGACTCGATCCTGACCCCGGAGCTGGCGCTCTTGCCGGTCCTGCTCGAACAATTCTTCCTTGACCTGGATGATGACCGGAATCGAGTTCAGGCCGTCGACCTCGAGCAAGGACTTCAAAACCTCCGGACTCTTGTCACGGACCGCCATCTCGCGCAAGGCCCGCTTGCCTTGAGCGAAAGAAGGATTGGAAGCCGACCAGAGCAGGAAACAACTGAGCAGGACGAGAATGTAGCGCAACTTCAAAGACATCATCTGAACCTCTCTCCAGCCGCCGTACCTGCAAGGACGGGGCCACTTTTCTCAAGTCATCGGAATTCCGCGAATGAAAACCCTGTAGATCCTTTTGTTTCAATAACTTAGTCGATCGGGACGAGACCGATGGGCAGCTTTGAGGCTTTCCGAGAGCGTCAGGAAGCCGACGCTATGCGCCATGATTCCGCTTGCAACGAAGCAGCGAGAACGGGAAGGAAAGATATGCGTGAGGCGAATGCGAGTTTCAGCGACTGCTGGTCACCGGACTGGAGTTTGAATCCGCGTAATCCCTTCGATTTCCGCGACAATCGTGTCTCCGGACCTGAGAAACTCGGGAGGATTCCGGCCCGCACCGACGCCCTCCGGAGTTCCGGTGGCGATGATGTCCCCCGGCTCCAGCGTTTGGACGGAAGTGGTGAATGCGATCAAATCCCAGACATCGTGGATCATGTAGCTCGTGTTGGAGTCCTGCTTGAGGTCGCCGTTGACCCACAGCTTGAGGGCGAGGTTGTTGGGGTCGGGGACGAATTCGGCGGGAACGATCACCGGCCCGACCGGGGCAAATCCATCACGGCTCTTGGCCGCAAACCAATCGGTGTCGAAGCGGGCGTTGCTCCGGTTGCGCGGTCCCCGGTCGGAGATATCGAGAAGCAGCGTGTATCCGAAAACGTAATCGGGAGCGTCTTCGCGGGAGACTCGGCTCGCCTTCTTACCGATCACAACCGCCAGCTCCACCTCCCAATCGATCCGTGCCCTGCCCGGCGGGATCACGACGGGCTGCCCCGCCCCGATCAGGGTGGCCTTGGGCGATTTGGCGAAAATGAAGGGATCGTCGAGGTGATCGTCCTCGCCCATCTCGCGTCCCATCTCTTCGCCGTGCCGACGGTAGTTGACCGCCGCATTGAGGAGGTTCCAGGGGTATGTAACCGGGGGTAGAAAGGGGGTTCGCTCCGGGTCGAGCCGGGCTTCCCGAAGTAAGTCTTCTTCGGCACCGCTGGCCAGGCTATTGGCAATCCGAAAGAGATGCGGCTTGACCTCCGGGTAGCCCGAGAGCAGATCCAACATGGTGGAGGGGAGATCCGCACGGCTCCAGCGGCCACCTCGGGAGAGCAGTGCGTTGAGCCGCTCCAGGTCGTACAGCTGATTCTCGACGCTCAAGGCCAAGCGAATCTGTCCGTCGCCATCGTATTGGGCGAGTCCGAAAGCCTGCTCCGGTGAGCGCGAGGGGGCCAAGTGCAGAGCAGTCTCGGTGCAAGAGGCGAGGCTCAACAACAGGGCCGCGAGAAACAAGCTCACGCCCGGCAGCCGGTGCCTGTTGTTATCCTGTCGATTCACCGAGTTATTACCCAGTCAATCATCTCACACTTGGAGGTGAGAGTCTTGCGTGGTATGACTTTCCCAGATCGTTATTTGTCAATCCAAAGCGGCAAGAAACCACGTGCAGGGACGCTCGTGCCACGACGGACCGGAAAGCGCCGCAGCCCTCAATGAGAATTCTTTACTAGCATCAAGTCAGCCCCCACGTGTCCCTTCTGTGAATAAAGGAGCGACCGACCGTCGGTCGAAATACGTGCGACAAGCAGCAAGCGGTCAGCGGCCGGCGGGACCGGTCGGCTCCATCTTCCAGAAATCGATCCCCGAGGCCTGCTTGCCCACGTCGATCGAGGCGACGAGTTGGAGAGTCTGCAGGTCGATGACATCTACGGTGCCCGGCTCGGCGCCGACCCCCTCCACCGAGACGAAGGCGAAGCGGCTGTCGGGGCTGACGGTGACGCCGTGTGTGATCTGGCGGCTGGCGGGGACGCTGGCCAGTTCCTTTCCGGCTTCCAAGTCCCAGATGGCGGTGGAGTGGTGGCTCTTACAGGTGGCCAGCAGCAGCTTCCCGTCGGGGCTGACGGCCACGTTGTAGGGGCCCTTCTGGGTTGGGAAGCGGCGTGTGATCTTCCACTCGTCCAGATCGACTTCGGCGACCTGGTCGACTCCCTGCAAAGCGACGTAGGCGAGGCGTTTGGTGGGGTGGGGTTGCACCCAGGTGGGCTTGACCAGCCTGGTCATGTCATGGTGTCCGTGATCGTGGGTGGCCGATGCTTCGCCATCCTCTTTCGTCAGCGCCAACTTGCGGCTCACTGCGAGCTTCATGACGTCGATTTCGTAGAGATCGTCGCTCATCATACCGACCGAATAATGGAAGCGGCCGTCGGGGCTGGTTCGCGAACCGTGGGGCATGATGCCCTGTTCGATGGCGGCGATCTCCGTCATCGAGGCGGTGTCGATCACCGAGACGGTGCTGGGCTCCATGTCGCCGTGGAGATTGAAGTTGACGACCAGCATCAAGCCGGTGGTGGGGCTGATGTCCATGGTGGCCGGGAAGAGTCCCGCTTTGACGTCGTTGAGGGCCGCGTTGTCTTCCGTGGAGTACTTGAAGACGTACCCGTAGGGATTGCCGTGGGCGATCGATACGTACCAGTGGCGCCCGTCGGGAGAGACGCGCACCCCGTGGGGACCCTCGATCTCGGTGGGGAAGATTCCCACCGGGATGCGCCTGACGACCTCGCCGCCGGCGGGGCCGAATTTCACCAGGTAGACAGCGTCGTCCGATTCGGCGGCCACGTAGACGTAGTAGTCGTTGCTAACAGGTTCGGACGCCGCGCCTACCGAAGCGGCGGCGCACCAAAGCACGAAAACGGCGACGAAACGTGGCAGGCGGCAGCGTGAATTGGAAAAAAGCGGCGGCAAGCCGCCGCACTCCAAATTACCTGGATCTTTGCGCCTGCTCATGGGCCGGTTGCCTCCTCGTCCTTTTCTTTGGGCTTCAATCGCACGGCCCAGAGTCCGCTGTGGAAATCGGAGAAGAAGACGGTGCCCTTGTGCAGCTGGGGACCCCAGACCATGGGCGAGTTGGGGATGTAGCCTTCCGGGTCGTCCGAAAAGAAGTGGGCGATCTCGCGTCCCTGCGCGTAGAGATCTCCCAGCAATTCCCCGGAAATGTCCAGAGCCCGCAACCCGCCCTGGTAGTAGCCGACGTAGAGGATCTCCTCCGCGGGATCGACCCAGTAGTTGTGAACGCCGTAGTCGCCGACCTTGTAGCGGGCAACCTCGTTTGGATGCTTGGGGTCGTCAAACTCGACGACATGGATCCAGCCCTTCATTCGTCCCGGAAGCTTGGATTCGAGGTCGTGGGGCGCTTCAGGAATTCGGGGATTCCCCCAGGAGGCTTCGTCACCCGCCAGGACGTACCACTTTCCCGCCGACTTGCTCCGGAAGGGGGCCACGGCATGGGTCCACTGAGTGAGCTGCTCCGCCCGGCCGATCTCGACGGGGTTGCGGGGCGACCCGCCCAAGCGGCCCCCGCCCACGTCGACCATGATCACACCCTCGGTCCAGCCAGCGTGATAGGCGATGCCGTCCTTGACCCACACGTCGTGAACGGCGCGTCCCGGGTTGTCGGTCTCGAAGCGGCCGACGCGGACCGGCCGTTCGCGGTTCTCGATGTTGATGACGTCCCAGCGCCGTCCATTGTTGACGGCGTAGACGTGATCGCGGTCGATGAATACGTTGTGAACGCCGCCCGTGAGTTGATCGTCAAAAACCGAGCGAATACTGACGTCGCGCGGGTTGCTCACATCCAGGACCACGATCCCGTTGCGTCGGTTGGACGCTCCTTCGCGGCTGATCACACAGATGCGACGGTTCTCGGAGATCTTCACGTCGTTGACCGTGCGGGCGTCGACCTGCACCTTGTCGACCAGGACCAT
>JBFGHF010000258.1:0-6163 GCA_041578355.1 Acidobacteriota bacterium | reverse complement strand
GCTCTGCTGGGGACCTTCAACTATCTGGGCGTGGAGCGGGCCAGCGCCTTCCAAAAGGTCTCGACCTTGGTGAAACTGTTGGGCATCCTTGTCCTAGCGGCAGCGGGACTGGCGATCGTCTTCTCCGGCGAGTTCCAGCCCCCGGACCCCGGAGAGCCCGTCCCCCGCACCGCACACCCTCTCTCCGCCTTCAGCGCCACCAAGATGCTGTTGGTTTTTTCCTATCTGGGCTGGGACCGGGTGGGATACGTGGCCGGGGAAATGAGGAACCCGAAGCGGGTCATCCCCACCAGCCTTTTGCTGGGTATGGGCGCGGTCGTGGTGGCCTATCTTTCCACCAATTGGTTCTACCACCAGACACTGGGTTTGGAGGGTGTGCGGGGCAGCAAGATCGTAGCCTCGGACGCAGCCGTGGTGGTATTCGGTCCGATCGGCGCCGGTCTGGTGGCGCTGCTGGTGATCGTCTCCTCGATGGGAAGCACCAACGGCACCATGATGAGCGCTTCGCGGGTCTATTACGCCATGGCGCGGGACAAACTTTTCTTCCAGTGGCTCGACTTCGTGCATCCCCGTTTCCGAACGCCCACTCGCGCCGTGCTGGCCCACTGTATCTGGGCCGCGGTGATTCTCCTGGTGCGTCAGACTTTCGAGACGATCGTGGCGGGGATGGCGTTCGCCGTCCTGATCTTCTATGCCGTCACGACCCTGGCCCTATTCAAACTACGGAGAGAGGGAGTCGGCGGCAGCGAAGTGTTTCAAGTGCCTCTTTACCCGTTGTTGCCCGCGCTCTATTTGGCCGGGATCCTCTCGCTGATCGGTCTGCGCATCGTTTTCGAGTTCGAGAATTCTCTGAAAGACATGGCGTTCATCGCCAGCGGCCTGCCCTTCGCCTGGTATTGGTGCCGAAGAAAGTGAATCGGCGGATCGGCCCCCGGCAGTCCTGATGAGGCCTGCAGAGTGAAAAGGGCGAATGAAACCGCCGCCAAGAAACTCGAGACGGTAGCGCCCAGTCGGAGTTTCCAAAGTCGCAGCCCCAGGTAACCGAGCGCAGGCAGGCCGACCGCGATCAGGACGGACCAGCCCAGGGAGGCCGCCATCCCTTCCCGGCTGCCGGCCCAAGCGTAGAGGACGCAGATGGGGAGTGCGCCGGCCAGGTTGAGGGCTGTGAAAGTCAGCCAGCTCATCCGGCCCAGTCCAGCCAGGCAGCTGATCACCTCTGTGGCCATGGGCACCGGACGGCTCAAGAGGATGGCCCAAGGCCCGTGCCTCTCCAAGAACAACTCGAAAGCCGCCCTTTCCTGATCGCCGACCAGACGGACCAAGGCGGAACGCCCATAGCGGCGACAGAGCCCGAAGCCCAGCAGCGCCGAACCCATAGCGCCCAGAAAACTGAAAATGGAACCCCAAACGGTCCCCAGAAGGCGCCCTGAAAAGAGCATCACGATGCTGGAAGGAACCGGCATCGCCAGGTCGAATACCAGCAACAGGACGACGGACGGCCCGGTTGCCCAGGCGTAGCGGGAGCGCGCCACCGACTCGAGCAGGTCGGCGACGCGAGCCTCCCCCATCCATCCCGCGGCCTCGAAGAACAGAAACGAGAAGGAGAAGAGCAGAAAAAGGCTCAGAGCCAGTCCAGCAAGAGTTCTCATATGGACGCGGCCTCGTCTGCACCCGATCAGAGTTGCCGACCATCGCGTGATCCGCTGCGGGCACGCATTTTATACGACGCGGCGGTCGACGCTCGTCACTCGATGTGCGGCACGCCCGTTGTTGGCCGTCCGACTGTTTGGAGCCTTTTGTTCAACCGAACGGGCGATTTCTCCATCACACAAAGTGGACGCGCGCCAAAAGGAATGGCAGTAGGGGGTGCGCGCCCCATGTTCTTTTAACTTTCCCCCCCAGGAAAGCTACCCCGCTGCCTTCAAGCCAAGGGGGGAGCGAGGGAACCGCTGCCACTGTGTTCCACCTTCCGGATCTGCCTCCCCAGGTTTCCCGGAAGGCCGACCGGACGCAAACGTCCGGTTTCGCTCCCTCCCCTTTCCTCGAGTTCACACAAGCCAACCGGCGACACCCCTTTCCACGGCTGTCGCAGCTGCCTGAAGTGCAATGTGAGACGGCAAAGGAGCGGCCGTCTGAAGTGAACCGCTCCCGCCCCAGGCTGTAGACTGTCCGCTGCAGACGCTAAACTCTACCTCCATGCAGCCTGCGTTCGAGAGAGAGCCGTATGCCGACAATCTGCTCACCGAGATACATGAGTCGGGACACATGGGTAGGCAACCCTGGGTGGTTTTGGCCGACACGATCTTCTACCCGGAAGGGGGCGGTCAACCCTCCGACCGCGGTTGGATCAATCAGGTTCCGGTCGTCGACGTGCAGCGGGCCGAAGGCCGCATCCGCCATTTCCTCGAATCGCCCCTTTCCCCGGGGAGGGCCCAGCTGAAGCTGGACTGGAGCCGGCGCTACGATTTGATGCAGCAGCACACCGGCCAGCACGTCATCACAGCCCTCGCCGCCGACCGCTTCGGGTGGCAGACCACCGCCTTTCATCTCGGCGAGAGCGCCTCCGACATCGAACTGGACGTGGGCGAAATCTCCCCGAGCCGGCTCCAGGACCTCGAGGACCGCGTCAACCGCGAAATCGGCGCCGCTCGACCGATCCAAGCCCGACTCGTCTCGGCCAAGGAGTTTGAGAATCTGGAGGTGCGCACGAGGGGACTTCCCAAAGGCCATGAAGGTTCCATCCGGCTGATCGAGATCGAGGGCCTGGACCTCAACACTTGCGGGGGAACCCACCTTCGATCGACGGCCGAGCTGGGCAGCATCAAACTCCTGCGAACGGAGTCGATGCGGGGAGGAACACGGCTTTATTACGTGGCGGGCAGCCGGGTTCTGCGGCGCCTGGCCGACCACGAATCGAGGGCGGCGGCCCTGCGTTCATTGCTGGACACCGGTGACGAAGCATTGCTGGAAACCGTGACAGCCAAAGTCGACCAACTCAAGCGGGCCGCGGCTCGGCTGCGGCAGTTCGAGCGGGAGCTTGCCGATGCCGCCGCAACCGGACTTGCCGATCAGGACGCAAGCTTCGTCGAAGACCATTTCAAGGATGTTTCGATGGCCTTCCTGCAGCGGCTGGCCCGCTCGGTACTGGAGCGTGCGCCGGGTACGGTGATTCTGCTGACCGCGACCGGGGCCGACGGAGAAGGCCTGTTTGTGTTGGCGACCGGGGCCGAGAGTCGCCGCCAAACCGGCGAATTGGGTCCTCGCGTCGCCGAGCTGCTGGGAGGCCGAGGCGGCGGGTCCGGACCCATCTTCCAGGGTAAGTCGAGAGGCTTGGGCGGGCGTAAGCGCGCCGTCGAGTGGCTGAAGAGGGAACTCCTCGTCGGGAGTCGCGCCTCGGAGGGGCCGCTGTGATCATGGCCCAGCACCAGGTGACCGTCGAAAGACTTTGAACGACGGTCGGCGACTTTTGGAGTCCGCGGCTTGCCGCCGCTGTGTCATTTGAATCAACGGAAACGACGAGCTTTGAAAAAGCGGGAGCAGGCCCGGCACTCCATGGAAAGGGTCCCGGCCCCTCACGGCGCCTTCTTGATGCGGTCTTTCCAGGAGCGGTGAGCTCAGGCCCTCAAACTGCCGCCGAGACGGGCTCGGCAGCCATCTGCGGGATGTCTCCATTGTCCTCGCGCAAGTACTTCCAATAGTTGGGTCTTATATTGGCCAACAGCTCGGCGCGAGTTTTCACGCGGAGTTCCTTTCCAGCGTAGATTCGCCCCGTCCTTTGCATCCAGTTCCGGGGGAGGGCGCCGCAGAAATTGAGCATCGGCCAGGTGAAATTGGGGCCGTTGGTGCGGCGCAGCCGGAAAGCCCACAGCAAAAGGCCTCCCAGGCGGTAGGAGAGCGGCCCCCACCAACTCTGCAGACCGGGGCGCAGATTCAGCTGCCAACATTGCATGATGAGCTGCCACTGTAACGGGGACAGATCCTGCGTCCGGGAAACCCCTTTCCCGTCCTCCATGCGCGTTCCTTCCAGCGGCGTGAAGACCGAAGGAACCAGAAAGCCGAAAAGGCCGCGGCGCTCCATCTCGTAAATGAGGTCGAGGGTTTCCTTGACGTCCTCGTCGGTTTCCCCGGGGTTGCCCACCATCAGAGTCAGCATGGGGAACCAGTTGTTCCGGTTGAGGATTTCCAGGCCTCTCAGGACCACGCTCGGCCAGTCGTCGATCTTGAAGGGGACGCCTTTGCTCGGCATGACCTCCCTCGCCATCCGCACCGATCCAGTCTCCAATCCGATCAACGGCACCAGCGCTTTGTTCTTGGGATGACTGCTCAGCGCAGGCAGGTGGATCGGGCTTTTGTCGAGCAACAGCTCGGAGAACTGACGGATCAACTCCGGGTCGACGACGGCGGGGGCCATTGTGCAGTGGCTGAAGACATGCTGTTCGACGCCGGGCGTGTCGACGACTGACTTGTAGAGGTCGATGAGTGCTTCGCGGTTGGGGAAGAAGAAGGGGACGTCGGTATGGACCTGGCCCCAAATGAACATGTCTTCCGTGGCCAGCGAAATCTGCTTGTTGCCGTTGCGAACGTTGGCCTCCACCGCGCCCATGATGCTGTCCTTGGGGAGATCGATCTGGGGATTGAGGTCGGGCATGCAGAACTTGCAGCGCCGACCGCAGCCGGTCGTCAGCTCCACGACACCGAAGGTGGTGGGTTTTTCGGGGAAGATGATCTCGCTCGAATCGGGGGGATGCTCGACTTCGATCTTGACCGGCAGATCCTCGCCTTCGATAGCCCGGCGAAAAGCGGCGATGGTGTCTTGCGACTCGGCACGGCCGTCGATGACGCAATCCACACCCATTTCCTCGGCGTAACCGGTCTGGATGATCTGCCAGCCTCCGGAACCTCCCACGATCAACTTGAATTTGTCCCGGTGGGGACTCTTTCTGATCTCCTCGAAGGCGAGGTCCGCGTAGTGGGCATTGACGGGTCTTTTCGAGCTGCCGAAGATCGAGGTGTAGACGCCGGCGGCGAAGGTGACTCCCAACGGGTTGTGGGTCGAGACCGCCACGACACGTGTCGCGGGGCCGATGAAGCGCGGCAAGTCCTCGGGATAGCAAACGACCACGTTTTCCGCCCCGAATTCCCGCTCCATGACGCGCTCGACCACGCGCAAGCCCGCCGGGACGCTCACTGCCGAACCGTCCTCGAAACGACGGACTTTCCTCCACTCCGGATATTTGCGATCGAGGATCACCTTCTCCATCCAGATCGGCAACGAAGCCATCGCCATCTGAATGAAGTACCCCGCATGGTCGATCATTTCGGTCAACGGGGCGGTGAGAACGATCAGCTTACCCTCTTTCATCGCATTTATCCTTTCCCGGCCGCTTTCTTGCGAACCGCAGTCCATCAAGAAGTTGCCAGCTTATCAAAGTTCGGCTCGGCGGCCTCCGACAACACCATTGCCCCCCCCGCTAGGTTGGACGAAAGTTATACCTCAATTCGGCGAAACTTTCAGCCGAACTTACACCCGCATCCTCCTCAAGACAAGCAAAATCCATGCTTTCGGGTCTCGATGAGGCTGATCTCGAGGAGCGCCCCGACGACCTTCCGTCCACCGTTTTGGGGTATCTCAAGCCCGGGCGGCATCCGTCAAATAGTCGGTTGCCGACTCCGTTCCGGCACCCTTCTTGACCGGGTGATTCTGACTGCGGAGGCACTTTTCAAGGGCGTCGAGGAAAAACAACACCGGCTCGGGGCGGCTGTTTTCGCCCATCAGGCCGACTCGCCAGACCTTCCCCTGCAGTGCCCCCAGGCCTCCCCCGATCTCCAGGTTGAACTCCTCCAGGAGATGGGCCCGCACGCGCGCTTCGTCGATGCCTTCGGGTACGCAAATCGTGGTCAGCGGCCAGAGTCGAAACTCGGGAGCCACCAGAGGCTTGAGACCCAGCGCCTCCAGTCCGGCCAGAAGGGCCCCCTGATGTCGTCGGTGACGCCGCCAGCGCTGCTCCAAGCCTTCCTCGACTACAAGTCCTAAGGCTCGATGAAGAGCGTAGTTCATGGATATGGGGGCGGTGTGGTGGTACGTCCTCGCCTTGCCCCAATAGGAACCCACCATCCGCAGGTCGAGATACCAGCTCGGGCTGCGTTCCACAAGCCGCCCCCT
>JBFGHF010000257.1:0-6170 GCA_041578355.1 Acidobacteriota bacterium | reverse complement strand
TGTCCCAAGCTTCCTTGCCGGGCGGATAGCGGAGCTTTTTGGTGAATTGATTGACCGCGAACTTCCAGAGGTCCCACCAGTGCTCCACCCGCTCGTCCGGCAGGTAGTGGGCAGCCTGCTGGGCCGCCGCCCGGCTGTCGGTTCGAAGAATTGGAGACCAGAGAGTGAAGACTTTCAGGTTCCAGTCGGGATTCCTTGCCAGGACTTCGCGTACTTCGGAGGCCCCCCGAAGACAGTTTCCTCAGGTGGGCGAGAAGACCAGGACCATCCTGCCCCGGTCCGACGTCGCATTGAATGCTTGACGCAGCTCCTTGCCGTCGAAGGACAGGTTGTTGATCCCCTGGTTGGTAAAGGAGACCGGCGCCGCCTCGGGGGGAGGCGCTTCGGCAACAGCCGTGGGCACCGTTTCCGCCGTACAGCAGAGAAAAAGCAGTGAGACTAAAGCCATCCAACGCATCGTGACTAAAAAATACCGAAACCGGTGCCCGTGTTGCAACACGGCGACCGCAAAGGAGCCGTTTTTCAATCTGACCTGTCGATCCCTTCCCGCCACAGCCAGCGCGTGGGTCCCTGCGGAAGACGGGGAAAGGAGTCATTCCGTCTGCTGCACGGCTCCCAGGCTCCAACGCCACAGCCCCGCTCGATCTCAGCGTCGATTCTTCCAGGGTGATGCCGGATCGGCGCGCCCTTTCGCGCAGAGTGGAGACATCACGCACGTAGAGCAGGAGTCCTTGACAGTGTCCGTGAGCGCGCGCCGCAGCACTGCCCGCTTTCCTTCGTCCACTTCGAGAAGCCACCGACAGCCCGAAGAGCCTTGGCCAACTGTGCGCTTTCGGATCGGACGGTCCCGGAACCGGACACCCCCCGCCCCGTCGGCTGGTTTGCCGAAAGGTGTGCGAGGCCCCGCCTCAGGCCTCGGGTGATGAGTCGGCAAAGGCGTTTCCCCCTGTCGGACGTCAACTTGAACTGAGCGACGCCGCTGGTAAACAATGGATGGCATTGAGCTTGCTTTCTCCCAAGCTTCGGAGGCGTAAATGGTCGACTACAAACGAGAAGGAGTGGCCAGAAAAAGGCGGATTCGGCAGACCATCCTGATCTTTCTGGCTGTCATCGTGCTCGGTTTCGTTACCTACGGGCTGTCCCGGCTCGAACCGGCCGCACCCAGCGTCGATCAGGGCACGGTCTGGACGGGTCCTGTCGAGCGCGGTGAGATGGTGCGCCGGGTTCGCGGTCCCGGGACTCTGGTTCCCGAGAGCATCTGGTGGGTGCCCGCAGTGACACCCGGACGCGTCGAGCAGATCTTCATCAAAGCGGGTCGCCATGTCAAAGCCGAGATGGTGATCTTGGAGCTGAGCAATCCTCAGCTGGAGTTGGCGGCGCTCGAGGTCGAGTGGCAGGTGAAACAGGCCGAAGCCAACTACCAGGACCTGGCCGTCCGCTTGCAGAGCCAGTTGTTGGACCAGCGCGCCAACGCCGCGGGCGTGAAAGCCAACCTGGAGGAAGCGCGCCTGACCGCGGAACGGGATGAAGAACTCGTCAAAGCGGCCCTGATCGCCGACCTTCAGTATCGCCTCTCCAAAGTTCGGGCTGACGAGCTTGCCATCCGCAACACGCTCGAAGAGGAGCGACTGGCCATCAGTCAGGACTCGATCGAAGCGCAATTGGCGGCTCAACAGGCCGAGATCGCCAGGCTCAAAGCCCTCTACCAATTGCGGCGGCAAGAGGTCGAAGCGCTTCGCGTCAAGGCGGGAGTCGACGGCGTGCTGCAACAGGTCCCCGTCGAGGTGGGTCAGCAGGTGGCCGCCGGCGAGAACCTGGCGCGCATCGCCCAGCCCGAGACGCTGATCGCCGAGCTGCGCATCCCCGAGACCCAAGCCAAGGACGTCACCATGGGCCAGAAGGCCTTGATCGACGCGCGCAACGGGATTCTCAACGGCGAAGTGATCCGCATCGACCCCGCGGTGCGGGAGGGTACTGTCACCGTGGACGTGTCCCTGGAGCGGCCCTTGCCGCCTTGGGCGCGGCCCGACTTGAGCGTGGACGGCACCATCGAAATCGAACGCCTCGAAGACGTCCTTTACATGGACAGACCGGGACACGGCCAAGCCGACAGCCTGATCACTCTTTTCAAGCTCGTCAAGGAGGGCACCGAAGCCGTTCGCGTGCAAGTTCGCCTGGGCCGCAGCTCGGTGAGTACGATCGAGGTCGTCGAGGGCCTCTCGCAAGGCGATCGGGTGATCCTCTCCGACATGTCGCGCTGGGATGAATATGACCGCATCCGGCTGAACTAACCGCGAAACTTTTTCGTATATGGGCCATATAAAGACTGTATTGACCGTGCAAAGGGAGGGAAACTGGGAATGAGTTCGTCCAACGGCGCTTTGATCAAGCTCGACGACGTCACCAAGATCTTCTTCACCGACGACATCGAAACCCACGCTCTGGCCGGGATCCATCTGGATATCCGGAAAGGCGAATACGTTTCGATCGCCGGCCCCTCGGGCTGCGGGAAATCGACCCTGCTGTCAATCCTGGGCCTGCTCGATTCACCGACCAGCGGCGAGTACTGGCTGGACGGGGAGCAAGTCGCCAACCTGAGTCTCTCGGAGAGAGCGCGCATCCGGAACCGGCAAATCGGCTTCATCTTTCAGAACTTCAATCTGATCGGCGACCTGAGCGTCTACGAGAACGTCGAATTGCCGCTGACCTATCGCGGAACACCCTACAAGGAGCGAAAGGAACGAGTTCAAAAGGCGCTCGAGCGAGTCGAGATGGCCAACCGGATCAAGCACTACCCGTCGCAGCTTTCAGGCGGCCAGCAGCAGCGAGTCGCGGTGGCCCGCGCGCTGGTGGGCGATCCGCTCATCCTGCTGGCCGACGAGCCGACCGGGAATCTCGATTCCCAGAACGGCGAAGCGGTCATGCAATTGATGCGCGAACTGCACGCTGCCGGATCGACCATCTGCATGGTGACCCACGATCCGCGCTACGCCCGCTACGCCGAACGGACGGTGCATCTCTTCGACGGCCAGATCGTCGAGGAGACCGCGGAAGTGGCTTGAGCAGTCCGCACTTCCGAAATTGTTGACAGTCTCCCCCTTCCGTCCCAGTCGCCGGGGAGATTTCCGAGTTTGATCTGATGATACAGCTGCGCAATCTGAACAAGTTTTACCGGACCGGTTTCGGCCGCACCTACGTGCTGCGAAGGGTGAACCTGGATGTGGAACCAGGGGAATTCTTGACCATCATGGGTCCTTCGGGCGCCGGCAAAACCACCCTGCTGAGCATCATCGGAATGCTCGACAGCGCCTGGGAGGGCGAATACCACTTCCTCGATCAGGCCGTCCACGATCTGCGGATCCGTCAACGCACCGAGTTGCACAAACAGTATGTCGGTTTCGTTTTTCAAAGCTATCACCTGATCGACGACCTGACGGTCTACGAGAATCTCGAGGTTCCGCTCACCTATCGGAACATCCGCCGCAAAGAGCGTGACAGCCTGGTTTGCGACATGCTCGACCGCTTTCAGATCGTGGGCAAGAAAGATCTTTTTCCCAATCAGCTTTCGGGCGGTCAACAGCAGCTGGTCGGGGTCGCCCGGGCCTTGATCATGAATCCCAAGATCATTCTGGCCGACGAGCCCACCGGCAACCTCCACTCCAGCCAGGGCAAGCAGATCATGGAGCTCTTCAAACAGCTCAACCAGGAAGGAACCACGATCGTACAGGTCACTCATTCGGAGACCAACGCCGCCTACGGCGACCGCATCGTCGAGCTGTTGGACGGCTGGGTCGTCAAAGACAGCGAGAGACAATTGACATAAAACATTCCTGCCCGCCGATCGTATTGGGAAGCGGGAGGACCTTACCCCCGGGACGTCTGATTTAGATGCATCCAAAAGAGCAGTGGGACGTCGAGGCCAGGTACCGAAAGTCGGTCGACTCGATCTTTCGACAGTGCTGGCGCCTCAGTAATCTCCCCGCCCGCCGCCTTTCATAGGGAGTCCGACAATGACAAGTAAAGCCGTTGCAACCTTCGTTTTGCTGGCCGTGATGATCTCACCCACAACCGTGGGCGCCCAAGATCCCGTGCCGGCCCCGGATCAGACGGTCGACAGATCGCAGGACCTTCAAGTGCCTGCCTCCTATGTGGACCGCATGCGCCAGCAAGGCGCCGTCCTCGAGCTGACGCTCAAGGAGGCCATTCGGTTGGCTCTGATCAACAACCTCGAAATCGCAATCGAGAACTTCAATGAAGATTTGAGCCGCGAACAGATCGTCAAGACGCGCGGTTTCTACGATCCGGCAGTGGGCTTCACGGTGGGATGGAACTCCTCGGAAAGACCCACCACCAGCACCCTGGAGGCAGGTGGAGGAATTCCCGTCACGATCTCGGACGGGTTCTTCTTCAACACCCAGATGCAGCAGAACGTGAAAGGCGGAGGAGCCCTCCAGATCTCATTCGACAACAACCGCTTCGACACCAACAGCACGTTCTCTTTCATCAACCCACGCTACTCCAGCAACTTCGACGTTTCCTTCACCCAGCCGTTGCTGCGCGGTTTCCGGAAAACCAACACCCGGCGGCAAATCAAGCTTTTCAATCTCGACACCAAGATCGACGACACGAGCTTCCAGCAGCGGGTGGTGGAGATCGTCCAGCAGGTCCAGAATCAGTATTGGGAGCTGGTCTACTCAGTCGAGAACTACGAGACGCAGCGGAAATCGATGGAGTTGGCCATCGTCCAGCATCGCAACAACCGCAAGCGGGTTCAGATCGGAGTCATGGCGCCGATCGAGATCACTTCCTCGCAGGCCGAAGTGGCCCGCCGCGAGCAGACACTGATTCAATCGGAGGTCCAGATCATCAATGCGCAGAACTCGCTCAAGCGGCTGCTCGCCGAAGATCCGCAAGCCAGCATCTGGGATGTGACCCTGTTGCCGACGGATCGCCCTGTGATGCGCGACGTAGTGATTTCTTTGGAGGAGGCCATCGCCACCGCCGCGCGCAACCGGCCCGAATTGGAGCGGATCCTCCTGCAAGTGGAGAAGAACGAGATCAACCGTTCTTTCTACAAGCGGGACGGCAAACCGACCGTGAATCTGCGGGCCAATTTCGGGTCCACCGGAAGCTCCGGATTGGTCACGCAGCGCATGCCCATCGATCTCAACGGCGACGGTGTGCCCGACGCCTTCACCGATCCGATCCCCAACCCCAACGATCCACGCTTCGGAGATTTCCGGAATTCCTGGAACCAAGCCTTCAAGTTCGACTTCACCGCCTGGGGCCTCTTCGTGGACGTCCAGATCCCGCTCCGTAACCGCTCCAATGCAGCCGACTTGGCGATGGTCAACATCCTCGAGCGACAACTACAAAGCACCATCAAGAACCAGCAGCAGATGATCATCGTCGAGGTGCGCAACGCCTTCGAAACGATCGCCACGCGCAAAAAGAGCCTGGAAGCGTCCCGAGTCGCCCGAGAGCTGGCGGAAGAGCAGCTCGCCGGAGAGAACAAGCGCTTCGAGGCCGGGCTGTCCACCAACTTCGAAGTGCTTCGATTTCAGCGCGACTTGGCCGAGAACCAAGTCAGCGAGCTGCGGGCCAGGATCGATTACCAGCTGGCGCTGATCGCCCTCGAAAAGGCGATGTACACCATTATCGAGGACAGCGACATCGTGCTGGCGCGCGGAGGATGAAGGGGCCATTCCCGTGCCGCTCGCCGCTCGCCGCCGACAATGGGTGCTCGCCTGAAAGGCCGACGGAGTAAATCGGCCGGGGATCGGGATCGGGTTTCGCTATCATAAGCGCAGTGCGGAAACCAGAAGGCCGAAAGCAGTCAGCCGAAAGCGGCCAGCGCCCGGCGGATCCACCTCGCATTCTCATTGCAGACGACCAGCGCGACGTGGTGGAGGCCCTGCGCCTTCTGCTCAAGAGCGAAGGTTATTCGATCGAGAGCGCCGCTTCTCCAGCCGAGATCCTGCGGGCCGTCAAGAACCGTGATTTCGACGTGGTCCTGATGGACCTCAACTACGCCCGCGACACCACGTCGGGCCAAGAGGGCCTCGACCTGCTGGCCGGTCTGCAGAACCTCGACGGCTCCATGCCGGTGGTGGTGATGACAGCTTGGGGAAGCGTCGAACTGGCCGTCGAGGCGATGCGCCGCGGAGCCC
>JBFGHF010000256.1:0-6173 GCA_041578355.1 Acidobacteriota bacterium | reverse complement strand
GAATTCCGAGCAGCGCTTTGGATCCCATTTTTTCGTCCTTTCTGATTTCCGTCCGTGCCAGGATCGGGTTGCTCACAAAACCCCCGAACAAAGGCTATAAGATAGCACGAGCGGCCCGGGGCCACCGTCGGTCGAAGGGGACGCGAGGAGGACAGGATGGATCAGCCGAGGTTCTTGCCGCTGGAATTCGAGAGGCTTTCCCAGCCCGAGATGTTGGGCCGGGCGAGGCAGCACCTGGGGCTGATGAAAAAGCGCCGCAGTGTCCGCGACCTGGCGCCCGACCCGGTTCCGCGGCAACTCATCGAACTGGCCATCTCGACCGCATCCAGCGCGCCCTCGGGCGCCAACCGTCAACCCTGGAAATTTGTGGCGATCAGCGATCCGAAATTGAAAGCAGAGATCCGCCGGGCCGCCGAGAAGGAGGAGAAGACTTCGTACCAAGGCCGCATGCCGGACGAGTGGCTGGAGGCGTTGCGACCGCTGGGAACCGATTGGAGAAAGCCCTTTCTGGAGACCGCACCCTGGATCGTGGTCGTCTTCGCCGAGGCGCACGGTATCAACCGCGACGGAACCAGACGCAAGAACTACTACGTCGCCGAAAGCGTGGGGATCGCCTGCGGCCTCTTCATCACCGCCATCCACAACATGGGGTTGGTCACCCTGACCCATACTCCGAGCCCGATGGGCTTTCTGTCGAAAATCCTGGAGAGGCCGCCCAACGAGCGACCCTACATCCTCTTTCCGGTCGGCTATCCCGCTCCCGAGGCGAAGGTCCCGGACATCGCCAAGAAGTCGCTGGAGGAGGTCGTGGTGTGGAAGTGAGGCTTTGCGGGCCGAGGTTCGGGTCCTGACCGCACCACATCGAACACGGACCCACTCAATGCGGCGGGGTGGTGGCCTGCAGTTGGGTCTCCCAGAAATGGCCCTTTTCGTACATGTAGCGGGCTTGGGAGTAGAGAAGCAGTGCTTGCAGGACGTAGTCGCGGCTGTCCGGCCGGCCGAGGACCTTGAGGGCGGCTCGGGAGAGCATCTTGGTGTCCCTCCAGCCGTAGGTTCCCAGCTTTCCGATCAGTCGGAGGCCGTCGGTGAGGACCCTGCGTGTGCCCGAGGCCTTCCACTTGCCTTCTTTGAGCGCCACCGGATCGCGCCTTCTGCCCAAGGAGTCGACGAAAGATACCAGGCGCTCTTCGAAGGCTGCCGGCGAATAGAGGTTGTTGCAGAGCCAGCGGATGCCCGAAAAGAGCTGGTCGCGGGTCATCCCCTTGGGGATGATGTTGGTGCTCCAGGGCAGAGCGGCCACCTCGGATCCGTCCTTCTCGAGTCGTCCCTCGCGCTCCATTCGTTCGTGCAGGGGCGTGGCCGCCGGCGCCACCAAAGCTCCCAGGCTGAAGATGGGGATGCCCGACTCCATGGCGAATCGGAACTGGCGGTCGAAGATGTCGGGGCCGTCCGCGTCGAATCCGACGATCATGCCTCCCATCACGGCGATGCCGTAGTTTCGAAATCGCTGGATGCGCTCCACCAGATCGATCTTCAGATTCTGGCGCTTTTTGGTTTCCTTGAGGCTGGCTTCGTTGGGTGTTTCGATGCCGATGAAGACGTTGCAGAGTCCGGCTTCCGCGCACATCTGCAGCAATTCCGGATCCCGGGCGGCATCGATGGAAACCTGCGTCATGAAGTAGACGCTTCCCGATTCTCGAGAGAGGTTCCAGTCGCGGAGGGCCTCCAGGAGTTCCTTGGCGCGCGATCGATAGACCGTGAAATTGTCGTCGGCCAGGAATATGGTCCGGTATCCCTGCCGATACACCTCGTCCACTTCCGCGATGACCTGGCCGACGGGCTTGTGTCTCTGTTTGCGCCCCAGGTACTGAATGACGTCACAGAACTCGCACTCGAAGGGGCAGCCGCGCGAGGTCTGCACCGTTCCGGCGATGGCACGGCTGTTTGGATAGAGATCCCAGCGGGGCCGCGGCGAGCTGGAAAGATCGGGTTGGTCGCCCACGTACTCCTCGCGCCACGATCCCTGGCCGAGATCGGAAAAGAGCCGGGGAGCGATGTTCTCCACCTCACCCCTCACCAGGATGTCGCAGTGGTCGCCGACACGGTCGGGGCTCAGGGAAGCGAACGGCCCGCCGATGATGACGGTTTTCCCCCGCTCGCGGAACTCCCGGGCGATGCGCAGCATCCCGCCCCATTGGTTGATTTTTCCCGTAATCCCGACGAAGTCCGCCTGGTGATCGAGATCCACCGGCGTGATGTTCTCGTCGCAGAGGCTGACGGCGAAGTCGTTTGGAGCCAAGGCCGCCAGAGTGGGCAACGCCAGGTCGGCGATCAGAGTCGCCGGCTTTCGCCCTCGGCCGGCATACGACTCGGCGCTGAAGTAGGTGGGGAAGTCGGCCTTGGGGTTGATCAAATAGAGGCTCTTGGACACGTCGCCCTCCGTGCAGCTTCGCCCGCGATAGAAGATTCTTGCGATTGTTCTCGATTCTGAAGGCCGAGGAGGGCCAAGTCAAGGGAAGTCGGAGGGTTCGAAGGCGCAGTCGCTCCCACCGCCACCGTCAACCCTGTGAGGGTATGCGCCGTGCAGAAAGGTTGTCGTGCAACCCTCCGGGCTGGGTGCTGGCGCATGGGTTGCCCCGGGGTTTCCAGCAGGGAGCCGCCAACCGCCCTTCTGCCCCACCAATCTCCCCAAGAGCCAATACGGACAGGCCGGGTCAAGCAAGGGGGAAGGGGACTTGGCCAGAAGCCTGAGCGGTGGGGCTACTCCACCACCTGCAGCCGACTGGAGTCGACCTGGCGACGCCCTCTGCCTTTCTCGATGATTTCGAGAATGGCTTTCTTTTTCTCTGGAGAGTCGACTTGTCCCGAGACGGTGACCGCTCGATCCGAGACGGAGAGGCTGATGCCGTCGTAGAGTTGTTTGGCTCTCAGCACCCCAGTCAAGACTTGTACAACAGTGGAGTTGGGGACCTGGGGAGCCAGATTCTGGGGAGGGGAAGGAGCGGTCCTTGCTTCAGGTGTGCCGCCTGCCGCCGGCTTGGTCTGCTTGGTCTGCTTGTTTCGCCGTTCCACGGGCTCGTTCAGAAAGGCCAGTGGGTCTTCTTCGGTCTGCTCCGCGGAGCTGAAGAGTTCGGCGACGCGAGGGTCCTGCAGGGCGAGAAAGATCACGGCGCCCAGCAGAAGCAGAAAAGCAGCCGTAGCCAATCTCATCAATAGTCGATACCCAGTTGCAGGCGGGCTTCTTCGGTCATCTTCTCCATGCTCCAAGGAGGATCCCAGACCAGCTCCACTTTGACCTCGGAAACACCCTCCACGCCTCTGATCTTCGACTCGACTTCCCCCGGCAGAGTGCCCGCCACGGGACACATGGGGGAAGTGAGCGTCATGTCGACGTCGACTTGGTTTTGGGCGTCGACGTCGAGTTTGTAGATCAGACCCAGTTCGTAGATGTTCACCGGAATCTCCGGGTCGTAAACCGTCTTGAGGGCGTCGACGATCCGTTCCCGCAGGTCCTTGTCCGCTGCCTTCACGCCGCTCGTTTCGGATGCTGTTTCATTCATTGCCTGTGCCCTCGTTTCCAGTGTCACTCGGTGGTGGCGATTAGAGATTCGTTTTCCAGTGCCGCTTTCAGGGTGTGCCAGGCGAGTGTGGCGCATTTGACGCGAACCGGGAACTCTCGGACCCCCCGGAAGACGGCGAGCTTTTCATCGCCGGGAAGTTCGGGGGACTTTGGACCTTCCCCGGTCACCAGTCCGTGGAAGCTCTTGAAGAGAGCTCTTGCCTGGGCAAGCGTTTTTCCCTTGACTGCTTCGGTCATGATCGAGGCGGAGGCCGTGGATATGGCGCAGCCCGCCCCGCGGAAGCCGATGTCTTTGATCACGTCATCTTCGATCAGAACGAAGATGTCCACCTTGTCGCCGCAGAGCGGATTGTAGCCTTCCGCTTTCCGGTTGGCGATGTCGAGGAGTTTGAAGTTCCTGGGATTCTTGTTGTGATCCAGGATGACTTCTTGATAGAGATCCTTGAGATGATCCGACATCATCCCAACACCTCGCCGACGCGTCTCAAGCCGTCGGCCAGAGCATCGATCTCCTGGCGGGTATTGTAGAGAGCCAGCGAGGCCCTGGCCGTGGCGGCAATCCCGAAACGCTCCATGACCGGTTGAGCGCAATGGTGACCCGTCCGAACGGCGATCCCTTGCTGATCGAGAATGGTCCCGACGTCATGGGCGTGGATGCCATCGAGCAGGAAAGAAATCACGGCTGCCTTCCTCTCGGCGGTCCCGATGAAACGGATTCCGGGCAGCGCGGACAGAACTTCCACGGCATAGTCGAGCAAATGGTGTTCGTAACGGCTGATGCGATCCAACCCGACCCGGTCCAGATAGTCGATGGCCGCGCCCAATCCGATCGCCCCCCCGATGTTGGGCGTTCCCGCCTCGAAGCGGTGAGGCAGTTCGTTGTAGGTGGTGCCCTCGAAGCTGACCGAGCGGATCATCTCTCCGCCGCCCTGGTAGGGGGGCATTCGTTGCAGCTGTTCCTTCTTCGCGTAGAGCACTCCGATTCCCGTGGGTCCGAACATTTTGTGCGAGGAGAAGCAGTAGAACTCGCAGTCCAGGGATCGGACGTCCACTTTCTGATGAGGCACGGCCTGGGCGCCGTCGAGCAGAACCGGGACTTCCCGCCGGTGAGCCATTTCGATCACTTCCTCGACGGGATTGATGGTGCCCAGAGCATTGGAGACATGCACCAAAGCCACCATCCGGGTTTTCGGTCCCAAAAGCGTTTCGAATTCGTCCAGCATCAACTCCCCTCGGTCGTTGATGGGGATCACTCGAAGACGGGCCCCGATCTGGTCGCAGAGGAGCTGCCAGGGCACGATGTTGGAGTGGTGCTCCATGTGCGAGATGATCACTTCATCGCCGGCCTTCAAGAACTCGCGACCGTAGCTGGAGGCGACCAGATTCACGGCTTCGGTGGTCCCTCGGGTAAAGATGATCTCCTCGACCGAAGCGGCGTTGATAAAGCGCTGGACCTTACGGCGTGCGCCCTCGTAGGCGTCGGTGGCCTCCTGGCTCAGAGTGTGCACACCCCGGTGCACGTTGGAGTTGCAAGTCTCGTAATACTCTCTCAGAGCTTCGATTACAGCCCTTGGTTTTTGGCTGGTGGCCGCGTTGTCGAGATAGACCAACGGGAACCCGTTGACACTTTTCTCCAGAATTGGGAAGTCCTCACGCAATCCGTCCACTCCGAGGTCGGTGCCGGCCTGGGCCAATGCTTCCACGGCGAGCGAAGAAACGGTGCTCATCCCCGATAAGCCTCCCTGATCGATTCCCCCTGGGGCAACCAGCGACTGAGCTGATCCGCGAGCGCCTCCTTCAACGGGGCGATCTCGACTTTCTGGAGCAACTCGGTGGCGAAGGCGTAGACGAGCAGGCTTCTCGCGGCGGACTGCGAGAGTCCGCGGGAACGCAGGTAGAAGAGCGCCCGATCGTCGAGTTGGCCGATGGTGGCTCCATGGGTACATTTAACGTCGTCGGCGTAGATTTCGAGCTGAGGCTTGGTATTCACCGAAGCCTCGTCGGAAAGCAGCAGGTTGTTGTTGGTCTGCTTGGAGTCGGTCTTCTGTGCGTCCTTGTGGACGATGATCCGACCCCGAAACACTCCCCGGGCCTGACCGCTCAGAATCCCCTTGAAAAGCTCGCGGCTGTCGCAGTGCGGCTTGGCGTGTTCGAGGGTGGTGTAGTTATCGAGGTGTTGCTTGTCTTCGAGCAGATAAAGCCCGTTGAGCGCAGCCCAGGCGCCCTCGCCGTCGAGAACGCATCCCAAGTCGTTTCGAGCCAGGCGGCTTCCCGTGTCGACCGACAGCAGCGAGTATCGGCTGTCGCGGCCCAGGCGGACCTGGCTGACTCCGATATGGAAGGCTTGGCGGCTCTCCTGCTGCAGACGGTAATGCTTGAGCTGGGCGTTACGCCCGACCCACACCTCGGTGACCGGATTGCAGAGGTATTCGCTCTCGTCGTCGAGTGCCAGGTAGCTCTCCACAACGACACCCTGAGCGTTATCGCCCACCAGGACGAGGTTTCTGGGATGGATTCGTTGCGGCCTCCCGTTTCCCAGAGCCAGGTGAATCACCTGAAGCGGGTTCTCCGGAGCCTGGTCGGGGCCGATCCG
>JBFGHF010000255.1:0-6177 GCA_041578355.1 Acidobacteriota bacterium | reverse complement strand
CGGACGCTCCCGGGTCGGCGGTGCAGCCAGGGCAGGGTGGTGTCGGGAAACTCGAGGCGCGAGGCGATCACGTCGCCTTCCCCGCAAAGGTAGCCGGCGACGATGTTCATGCCCGCCGCAGTGCTGGGCATGAACTCCACTTCCCCGCTGTCCGCACCGATCAGCTTCGCCGCCGAAGCGCGGACTTCTTCCAAACGCTCCAGATTGCGGTCCCAATCGACGTCGCCCGCCTCCATCATCCTGGCGTAATAGCGGACGGCTTTTTCATAGACGGGTCGGGCCAGCGGTCCGCCGGAGGCGGTGTAGAAGTAGCGATAGCGCCGCAGCGCCGGGAAGTCTTTCCGGATCTCGCTCCAATCGGACATGCTTCACTCTTGCGCTTCACCGCTGACAGCTTGCCAGCCAGCGTCTTCTCGAAACAGGCCCCCCCAGCCGGAGGCCGTAAGCCGGATCTGGCCCAACAGCTTCGGCCCCAGCAACATCCCGATCAGATCGACGATGAAGTGGAGCACGATCACCATCCAGAGCGACTGAGTAACCACCAGAATGGCGCCGAAAACAACGGCCAGAAGTATGATCTTGAGCACGGCCCGCCAGCCCTGGTAGAGATGGGAAACCCCGAAGACCAGGGCGGGCACGAGCACTGCAACTGCCAGACCTTCGGTCGTCGAGCCGCTGAAGCCCGCGACGTAGCGGATCAGAAAGCCCCGGTAGGCGATCTCCTCGGTGATCGACGCCGTGACCACCAGCACCATCGAATGCGAGATCTCGCGGGAGGTGACTGGCATGAAGGGGGTGTCCCGCCGCCAGCGGAGCCGGGTGGCCGCCAACCTTTCCGAGCTCGAGACCTCCCACCAGGTGTCGAGCGCGTACGCCCCGAGGAAGAGCAGTGCCAGCAGCAAACCCCAACCCGCGTTGTCGGGCAGCTGAGTGAGTCCCAACTCGGCCAGCGTGCGTCCGCCCAGCATCCAGTTGAAAACCACCAACCCCGCCAGGACCCACCAGAGAGCGCTCTGGCTCCAGTAAATCTGGATCTTCTCTCGGCTGTCGAATGGTTCGGGCAGGGTGTCGGGGCGCTTGCCGAGGTTTTGCAAGGCTCCGACGACAGGGATGACGAGTCCCAGGAAGAAAGCCAACGTGTGATCGAGCATGTTCATCGGCGGGATCGGAGCTGATTCGCCGGGTTGGGTGCGATTGTTTGAGATTTCGGGCTCGAGCGCTCCCCTGTCAGCCGGCTCCCTCGGGGACCACCCGCCGCATCAGCCAGAGGATCAGGCTCCCCATGCCCATTCCCAACAGGCCCACCAGGGGAATCCGGATCAGATGACTGGTGATGTGGATCAATTGAAAGGGGTCGCCTCCCGGAAAGGAAAACTCCGGTTCCGAAAAAACGTTGATCCATCCGGTGGCGAGAGAAAACACGATGGCCGCCACGATCAGGAGTTCTCCCACCGCGGCCAGAGCGAAGCTGGCGACGGCCACGGCCGTGTAACCTCCCAACTCGCGCAAATGGATCAGCATCGAGGCCAGCAAGATGGCCACCGGCACCACGCCGGAGACGCTCAAGAAACGCACCAGCATGGCTGGAGCGGCCACCTCGTGAAGGATCAGCCGCAAGGCCCATACCGCCGCCACTATCATCATCAAGGGGGCCAGCGTCCGTAGAAGTCTTTGCACGTCTGCTTGGGTCACCGCGCCGTTACCTTTCAGCACGTGGTAGCTCGAACCAGCACCAGGGTCATATCGTCCTCGGGAGGAGCTTTCGACCACCCCTGAACCGACTGCATGATCTCAGCCTGCAGCTCGCTCAGAGGCTTATTCTGATGGCGTTCAATGACTTGGGCAAGCCGTTCTTCACCGAATTCCTCGCCGTTTTGGGAACCCACCTCGGTGACACCGTCCGAGTAGAGGACCATCAAGTCGCCGGGACGCAACTGCAAAGAACCCATTTCGAACTCGGCGTCCGGAAACAGGCCCAGCGGAAAGCCGCCGCATTCGAAAGGAAAACCTTGCCGGGATCCGGTCAGCAGAGGAAGAGTGTGCCCTGCGTTGATGTAACGCAAGGTCCACGTGGCGGGATGCCACTCGCCGTAGAAGAAAGTGGCGAAGCGCGCCGGCTCGGTCACATGATAAAGCTGGCGGTTGAGGCGCCGAACGACTTCCAACGGTGACTCGTAGTTGGCGGCCAAGGTGCGCAGCAGCGCCTGGAAGTTGGCCATCAAAATGGCCGCCGAGATTCCTTTGCCGCTGACGTCGGCGATGGCGAAAACAAGCCGTTCTCCGGGAAGTTCCAGGACGTCGTAATAGTCCCCGCTGATGCCGCGGGCGGGGATGCAGACCGCCGTGAACTCCAATCCCTGGCACTTGGGGAATTCGCGTGGAAAGAGCGCCTTTTGCACTTCCAGCGCGAAGTTCAGTTCGGCTTCGTTGCGCGCCAGCGCATGCTGGCTGGCCCTGAGTTCGAGGCGGACCCGATAAAGCGCCACCATCAGGGCGGCGACCGCCGTCGCTCCGCCGAACGTGAGCAGCCAGGTGAATACAACTTGTCCGGGAAGCAGGTCGCGGGCGAAGTAGATCGCCGTCGCCGCAAAAAGAACCCCTCCGACCAAGTATGCCTTGTCGCGCACGCCGTTTCGCCGCCGTTTCTGTGACCGATTCGAGCTCCGCCAAACGGGGCCCGCCGTCACCCGACTCCACCAACTTATACGCTCGCTTGCGGGGCGGAGGTTCAAAAAGGGCGGAGGATGAAAGCCGGAGCGCGTGTCCTTGCGCGGGGGTATCGATACGGTGATGTTTCGGACGAAGGGGACGGAGCCGTCCCGAAACCGATTCCCGTGGCGAACCTCGGCATGAGCCGGTCCAACCGTCGCGACTCGGAATCATGTTCGGTCTGAGGCATCATCGGGTTTCGGAAAATGGCCTACTCGCGACAAATCGCCTTCCCCGCTTGATCGCCACCTCTGCAGGTCGCAAAATTCCGGAATGCGTTTTCCTCGCATCTTCCTGCTGTTTGTGCTGGCCGCAGCCTGTTGTGTGTCGTGCCGCCCCTCCGGGCCGGAGCACCCCAACTTCCTCTTCCTTTTCGCCGACGATCAACGCGCCGACACCATCGGGGCGTGGGGGAACGATCACATTCGAACCCCCCATCTCGACCGTCTGGTGGAACGGGGATTCAGTTTTCACTCCAACTACAACATGGGCGGAAACAGCGGCGCCGTTTGCGTACCCAGCCGTGCCATGGTCAACTCGGGATTGGCTTACTTTCGGCTGGAATCCGACCTGAGCAACGCTTCGACACTCCCCGAGATCCTCGGCCGCAACGGCTACATCACATTCGCCACCGGTAAATGGCACAACCGGGAGCCCTCTTGGTTGAGAAGCTTTCAGCGCGGCAAGAACGTCTTCTTCGGGGGAATGTCCGACCATACCAAGGTACCCCTTGCCGACCTCTCGCCGGAGGGTGAGCTGGTCAACCGGCGAGTCGCGGAGAGCTTTTCCAGCGAGATCTTCGCCGACGCCGCGGTTGAATTCCTCGAGACCTACGACGGCAGCGCTCCGTTTTACGCCTACGTCGCCTTCACGACGCCCCATGATCCGCGCCAGCCGCCCGACATGTATCGCCGGATGTACTACGAATCACGGCCTCCCCTGCCCGCCAATTTCCTTCCTCAGCATTCCTTCGACTTGGGGTCGAGCTTGACTCTACGCGACGAGCGGTTGGCGGCCTGGCCGCGCACCGAATCCGTCGTCGGCGATCAACTTGCCGAGTACTACGGCATGATCACCCACATGGATGAGCAGATAGGTCGCGTTCTGGCCGCCCTCGAGGACTCGGGCTTGGCGGAGCGGACGGTTGTGATCTATGCAGCCGATCATGGCTTGGCCATGGGCAGTCACGGTCTCTTGGGAAAACAGAACCTCTACGAGCACAGTCAGAAGTGCCCCTTGATCTTCGCAGGTCCCGGCCTTCCCAGGGGAGAGTCCGAAGCGTTCACCTATCTTCTCGACATCTTCCCCACCGTGCTTTCCCTGGCGGAGGTCGAGCTTCCCGAGCGAATCGACGGTCGCGACCTGAGGCCTATCTGGGAAAAGCAGGTCGAGTCGGTCCGGGATTCCGTCTTTCTCGGTTACCGAGACACGATGCGGGCAATCCGCCGCGGCGCGCTGAAGCTGATCCGCTATCCCCAAATCGATCACACCCAGCTCTTCGACCTCCAAAAGGACCCCGATGAGATGGTCGATTTAGCCGCTCACAGCGGACAGGCCGAGACCATCCTCGAACTGACCGAGCTTCTGCTGGCGTGGCAAGAAAGATTGGGCGACGACCAACCGCTCGTGGTCGAAAATCCCCGACCCAAAGCGATCGACCTCTCCGGCCGCCAACGAGAACCGGACCGCTGGCAACCGGACTGGATTGTCAAGAAGTACTTTTGAGGCTTCGGGCCGGCCGTGGCACGAGCATCCCTGCTCGTGATTCCGCCCAAGCCTGCCTGGCGAACGATTCGAATGAGTCTTGGTGGACAACTCAACGCCCCGGGACGTCCAGAACCCGGGGGGCGTGGCCCGTGTGTTCGAGGATTCGCCTCAAGCCCGCCCGGGGAATGATCACTGTGGCGGTGTTGACCAGGGGATGGCATTGCACCGCATCCGACTCCCACACCGCCCGGTCGATGACCAGTTCGACGTTGCCTTCGCTGTCGTTGACGATCCCCAATATCGAGACCGAACCGGGTTCCAGACCCAGGTGCTTTTGCAAACGTTGCGGTGACGCGAAGCTGAGTTTGCCCGCCTCGAGCCGCTCGCCCAAGGATTTCAGGTCGACGCTCTTGTCGTGCCCCACCACGATCAGGAAGTGACGCCTCCCCTTGCCGTCTCGAATAAAGAGGTTCTTGGTCGGAGTCCCCGGCAACTCGGGCACCAGACGACTCGATTCCTCCACGGTGAACACGGCCGGGTGCTCGCATTTGCCGTATTCGACGCCCAAATCGTCAAGGAACCGATAGATGTCAGACGGTGTCACAGCTTCAGAATTTAGCGGGAACAGCGCCGAAAATCGAATCTTGCCGAGCTTCTCTGACGGCGACCGCCTCCTTCTCGACGAATCTCTGCTCGGTTTTCAACCTGTGGGACCCTTCGCTTGATCGGGAAACCCGGAGCGCGTTACGATCCGGCTGGACCTTTTGAATTGCAACCCAGCAGGAGGTGGCCATGCACGCCTTCCATCGCTTTTCGGCGTTTCTATGCGCCCAGATCCTTTTTTCCTCTTTCGCCTTCGCGGAGGAATTCGCGGCCCGCTGCGTCGACGTGGCCGACGGCGACACCATCACGGTTTTGCAGGACGGTTTCGAAAAGGTGGAAATCAGGCTCGAGGGCGTGGACTGTCCCGAGAAGGGCGACGATTGGTGGGAGACGGCGAAGTCATACACTGCAGCCCTGGTGCTGGACAGACTGGTCATCGTCCGAACGAAGGAGACCGACAGGCACCAGCGAATCGTCAGTCGGATCGTCACCGATGGGCTGGACGTCTCGACGGCGCTTCTGTTGGCGGGCCTGTGCCGTGTCTACCGCGAGTTTACCGATGACCCGCTTCTGCTGCGCGCCGAAGAAGCGGCCCGCAGCGCCGGAATCGGCATCTGGTCCGGCGACGCCAAAGCCCGCTCCCTCCCCGCTCAACTGCGCCTTTATCACGGCAACCGGGAGAGCAAGATCTTCCATGCCAGCGGTTGCCGCTACTACAACTGCAAAAACTGCACCGTCATGTTCGATTCAGCCGGGGCCGCCCGCGCGGCCGGCTTCAAGGCCCACGAAGAATGCGTCGAGCAGTGAGGACGGGGCGCGGGTCCGGCCCGGCCTATTGGAATGACCGTCAGCGGGTCAGGCTCGGTCCTGGAGCATCGAGGCGTTCGACGACCCGACGTGCCAGAGTCTCACATTTCTTCCGGCGCTCGGACTCGGACTGCGGGCCGCCGACGCTGATGCGGAAATAGTCGTCTCCCTTCAGGACATAGAGAACTCCGAAGTAGCCGTCGCCCGTCCAAAAGGCTTCGTCGCCCAATCCGGCGACGGGCTGGGCGGGCTGAGACTGCCTTTTCTTCTTCTTTTGCTTCTCTTTCTCCTTTTCGTCGGGGTGGAAGAGCTCCGCCCACTGCACGCCGGGATGGGACGGCTCGGCCTGCT
>JBFGHF010000254.1:0-6177 GCA_041578355.1 Acidobacteriota bacterium | reverse complement strand
CGAGTCAGCTCGACGATCAGCTGGAAAACAACTTCGAAGAGCTCAAGAGCCTCTTTCTCGCCTCGGCTCAGGCGACCCATCCGGACATCGCCTTCCTCAGCCTGGGCCCCGGGGCTGTAGCGGGAAGCTACCAGATCGACATCAGCTCAGTGGCAAGCCCCGCCCAGCTGATTTCTCCCATGGCCATCAACGGAAATCTGGGCGTGGACGAGACGCTCAGCTTTACCATGGACGGTCAGGTCTCAGTGGTGGATCTCACGAAGAAGATGAAGCTGGACGAAGTGGTGACCACGATCAACGATCAGTTCGGCATCGACGGCCTGAATCTGGTGGCCTCCGAACAGGGCAGTAACCTCGTCATCACCTCCGCCTCCTCCGGCGCCGATGTCTCCTTCAGCGTGGTCTCCGATCAGCCCGCCAACCAGGGCACCGGCTTCGGAACGGGCGGGGCTTCCGCTTCGGGAACGGACCTGCAGGGAACCTACACCGACACCGCCACGGGCGACGTCTACGCGGCCAGCGCCAGCGGCAACACGCTGACGGGAACCGAGGGTCCGGTGCAAGGCCTCAGTGTGTTGTTCTCCGGTTCCGCTCCGGGTACGTACGGGACGGTCGATATTCTCAAGGTGGGTTTCGCCGAGCGCTTGAAGCAATCGGTGGAATCGATCACCGATTCGTTGGAAGGATCGATCCACACCCGGGTCGAGAGCTTGGAAGCCTCGATCCGCGACTTGGACAACGACATTCGCAATTTCGAGGACCGCCTGTCGATCCGCGAGGGACACCTTCTGGCCCAGTTCGCGCGGGCGGACCAGGCGCTGCAACAGCTTTCCTTCCTGCAAGCTTCGATTGGCCAGCAGCTCAATCAACTGGCCTCGGTGAGTCCGATTTGACGAAAGGAACGGCCCTTCCAATGCAAACCGCTCAAAGCTACGCGGCGCGTTACCAAGCCACTCAAGTCCAGACGGCCGATCAACTCGAGTTGCTGCTCATTCTCTACAAATCGGCCATCGCCCAGATTCGGTCGGCGAAAAAGCACCTCTTTGCGAGGGACATTCCGGCCCGCGTCGCCGCCCTCAACAAGGCAATCTCCTTGATCGGCGAACTGCAGAGTGCATTGGACTTCGAACGAGGAGGCAGCATCGCCGTCTCGCTGGACCGGCTCTACCTTTACATGTTTCAACGTCTTACCGTCGCCAACGCCCGAGCCGAAGTGGAGCCTCTCGACGAAGTGGTCAAACTGCTCGAAACCTTGGAGGGCGCCTGGGAACAGGCTCGCGCCAGCCGACCGCCGGTGGCCGAGGAATCCTTTTCCGCCAAGGGACGCCTGGCCCGCGCCGGTTGAAACCCGCCGATGCAATCGATCACGCAGCAAGCCGCCGAGCCTGACCAAAACGGCAACCAGGCACTCGACTTGCTCGAGGCCGCCCGGTTGGTCGGGCGGCTTCTAGAAAGTCAGAGCCAAGCCCTGCACAAAGGCGACAGCCAGAAGCTGATCGCCATCACCCATCAGATCGACCGATGTCTGCCGCGCATCAGCCAGAGTCTGGGGCGCCTGGACAAGCCCTGGCGCGGAAGAGTGCGTCGGCAACTCACCCAGCTGCAAGAGCGCATCGACCGCAATCGCCGCCAGTGGCAACGTCACATCGTTTCCTGGAGGGCGTCGCGCGCTCGGCTGGGCGATTCCCGTCGCCTCACCCGCAATCTGAAGGCTCAGCTCGAGCAGGGCCGGCGCTCGCTTTACCATCGATCGGCATGAGGCCTGGCTCTCCCTCCAAACGGGCCCTGCCGGCCGGCGGGAGAGCGGGCCTGAGTCGCTCCTCATTCCGAAGTGAGTCTTCTTTTCACCTCGGAGAGAACATCTGCGGATGGGACCTGAGAGCGGCTCGCCAGCCTGTTTTGTTGGATGATGGCGTCGTAGATTTCCCGACGATGGACCGGGATTCGCCGGGGTGCGTTGATTCCGAGACGAACCTGGTCGGGGCCGACCGAGACCACTTTGATCTCGACGTCGTCGCCGATCATCAGGCTCTCGCCGCGTTTGCGTGTGAATACGAGCATGGGGAACCGGAGCGCACTGCAGAACGGCCGTCGAGCACCGGAAGAGTCACTTCGACCCTTCCCCCGCACTCATCAAAGGTCGATCCACCTGGTAGTCGCTCTCGAACAGTATAATCTGCGTTCCCACCATTTTCGAGGCGTTGATCACAACCGGGGCAAAAAGGTTGGCGGTCGACTCTTCGGGGCGCGCCGCCAGCGTCACAAAGCAGAAGACCAGTCGCCGGTCCGAGTCCTCGAGCTGCAACAGCTCTTTCTCCGCCCGGTTCAGGCGATATCGAAAATTTGGGTCGAGGTGCTTCGGGTCGAGGAGTGGGAAAAAGATGCGACCCTCTTCCACCGACTGCAGAAACTTGAAGGGCTGCAGGTCCGGGGAATCGATCAACAGGAACTGTTTCAGGTCGACAAAGCCCGGCAGACCGGCCGGAAAGGAGAGAACGTCTTCACGGGAGTAGTGGATTTCCCCGAAGCGGGGGGAGGTGAGGCTCTCGCTCATCAGGCCAGGATATCGAACAGGCTCATTTGCTGTTGAACTCGAGCTCCCGCCGCCAGCGTGGCTTGTAGAGCGGTTTCGTCCAAGGCCAAGCGGGAGATGGCTTCAGCCATGTCGGCATCTTCGATGCGAGAGAGCTGCCGGGTCAAAGCCAGTCCTCGCTGGTCCAGGGCGGGCCGGGCTCGTTCCACTTCGGCGATTCCCTGCGAAATGCGGATGCCCACGCTGTTGATCTTCTCGGCGGCGGCGCTGATGGTGTCGAGTTCCGCTCGGGCGGTGGCGATGTCGTCGTTGCGCAGAGCGGTGGCCAGCGCGCCGACGCTGCTGAGCAGGTCGGCGGCGGGATCGGTGAAGATCTCATCCGCCGTGGCGTTGACTCGAAGCTCTCGATCTTCCTCGATCCGGATCAGGATTTCGCGTGCATCGCCTTGGTAGGAATAGCTTCCCCCGGACTCGGCCAGAGGCTCGGTCTTGACTTCGGATCCCGAAAAAATGTGCTTGCCGTCCAGGGTGGTCGAAGCCAGATCGACGAGGCTTTCCACGAGCTCGTCCAGTTCGTCGGCCACGACGCCGCGCCCGTTGCCAGCCGCCGTCCCGGTGACGGCGCTGCCCGCAACGACTTGGATGCGGCCGACCAGGTTGGTGACCCTGTTGATGACATCCGAGGTCACCGCCAACCTCACTTCCGCCTGGGTCAGGTTTCGCTGGTACTGGCCGATGCGGCCCAATTCCTCCCGGATCCTCAGCAGGCGGGCCGCACCGGCGGGATCGTCGGCCGGCCGGGTAAGGCGTTTTCCCGTAGCCAGTTTCTCGTGGTTTCTCTGAAGCCGGCTCCGGACATCCTGAATCCGGGCCATCAGATCACGCGCCATTATGCTGTCGGTGACACGCATCGGGGTCCTCCTTCTTCTGTCTTGCGTCCACCGTTTTTGGCGGACTGTATCTGTCGCCTCTTCCGCTATGGAGTGTCGGCGCCGGAAAGAAGGCCACGACACGTTTCCTATCGAATCAGACGCATGGTCTCTTCCATCAGTCCGTCGATCACGCGAATCAGCTGCGAGGAAGCCTGGTAGTTCCGCTGCAGCTGCATGAGGCTCACCATCTCTTCATCCAGCGACACCCCGGAAACGGAATCACGTTCGTTCTGCAATTGAAGCAGGATATCGTTCTGCAGTTGGTTGCTTTGTTCCACAAAACGGGCCTCCAGTCCCACCTCGGCGACGAAGCGGGCGTAGAACTCGGAAGCCGTGCCCGACAGCGCCATGATTTCAGTCTGGCCCAAATCGGCGATCTGTTGCGCGTTCGACCCGTCCCCGGGACCCGAGCCCAGGACAGCCGCGGCCAACTCCCGGGGATCGGTGATCTGAACGACCAGACTGGTGGCGGGCGATCCCGGGTCGAAGCCGAAGAAATCGAGACCGCTGGTTCCGTCCAGCCCCTGTCCCGCCCGATGAATCGAATTGACCTGTTCGGCCAACTCGCCGACCATCAGATCCAGCCGACCTGCAAAATCGGCCGCCGTCTGATTGACGAAAGCGATCTGAGCTCCGAGCACCCCGGTTTCGAATTGATCGCTCACGTCATTCGATCCCGATTGAATCGTGATGCCTGCGCCCGATTCGCTGAGCGATAGGGGCTGGCTTTCCGAGCCCTGAATCAATTGCACCCCGGAGCGGGTGGTTACGTTCCATTGTCCGAGTTCGTCCTGGTAAGCCGAAAAATCGATCTTCTCCGCCAATTGCTCGAGCAGCCGGTGACGCTGGTCTTCCAGCGCGCCTCCGTCCTGCCCGTTGCTGGAAAGCGGGGCCAGTTGTTGGTTGAGTGCGGCGATCTCCGAACTGATCCGGTTGATGTCGTCGACGGTCTGTCGAGCGTCGCGCACCATCTCGATGCGCACAGCATCGAGCTTCGCCGCTGTTGCAGCAAAAGTCTCGCCCAACTGGCGGCCTCGCGACAGCACCGTCGCCCGCAGTGCCGGCGAAGCGGGGTCGCTCGCCAGTTCAGAGAAACTGTTGAAGAAACGGGTCAAGGACGCCGACACGTTCTCTCCGCCGCCGTAGAGAATCTCCTCCACTTGACGGAAAGCGACTGCCGATTCGTCAAAGAAGTGCTTGGCGTGCGTCTCGGCTTGAATTCGCCGCTGGACCAGTTCGTCGCGCAAGGATCGCACCTCGCCCACCTGGACGCCCAAGTCGTTCCAGAGCAGGTCGGCGCCGGCGCGAAGAGTTTCGATCGCCGCCCGCCTTCGCGCGTAGCCCGGCGTATTGACGTTGGCGATGTTCTGACTGACGATCGAGACCGCGGTTCGAAGGCTTTGCAGACTGGATAACCCGGTTTGCAAACCTGCTGTGAGTGTGAGCATGGGAGGCGTGCCCTCGGTGCTTTAGAAGGTCAGGGCCCGGTTCATCGCCGCGCTGTCCGGGGAAACCGCGTTGCCCGCAGAATCGTAGCCGGTCTGATCGGCGAAAATCCGGGAAAGGACCGATTCCGCGGTCCAGAAACCGGTGCGGATGAAGCGTTCATTGCGAAGGTTGACCAGACTTATTTCCCGAATCACCATTCGGAATTGTTCGATGAGCGAGAAGAGCACCGTGCCGTGAGGATGCCCCAGCCTGCGCGCCACCCGGGAGAGAGGTTCTCCTTCCAGCAACGCGCTCAGACGCTGCTCCAGCTTCTTGATTCTGCCCACAGCGATTCGCTGGCGTATGCTCCGCCTGCCGGCGCGGGAGGCGTTTTTTTCCAAAAGCGGGTGCAGCTGACTCTTTTGCTCTTCGAGCAATCCCCGATAGAGATACAGTTCCTTGCGCACCAAGGCCACCAACTCATCGGGATTGAATACGGCCATCACAAGCTCCTTTCGGGAGATGGTTGGATTCGGGTCAAGCTTTCTCGTCGAAAAGCGCACCGCTGATCAGCACTTCGGCCAGAGCCTTGGCACGCACGTTGTAAGTGCCGCCCAATACCGCTTCCCGAAGTCGCCCGATCCGCTCCGCGCGAGCATTCTGGCTGTCGTCTTGCGACTGTAGCCGGCGGCTGCGAGTTGAAAACTCCAATCGGTCACGGGCCATTCGACTTTCCGCCGAGCCGGAATCCGGACGATGCGCCGGGTTTTTGTCCGACAGAAGGCCGCTCCAGCCCGGATCGCTACCGTCGACTTTCACCGGAAATCCTCGGCCCGGGCCTCATCCATCTTATCGGCGCGGGATGACGTCACTTTATTGAGCGCCTGTCGGTGAGATTCCGCGGCCGCCTTGACGAATTCCACCTCGGCCAGTGGATTCAGGAGACGTCCGTTGCGCTTCATTTCCAAGTGCAAATGGGCGCCCGTAGCGCGTCCGCTCCGTCCCACGTCTCCCAGCCGGCTTCCGGCTGCGATCTTCTCGCCGGCCCGCACGTGAATCCGATTCAGATGAGCGTAGAGTGTCCTCAACCCGTCCTTCCCCTCTACGACCACCCGGCGGCCATAGCCGCCCGCCCATCCGACCGAGACGACCCGTCCGCCGCTCAGCGAGCGCACCGGAGTTCCCTGTGGCGCGGCCAAGTCGATTCCACGGTGAAATCGGCGCTTTCCCTCCAGCGGATCGCTGCGCCAACCCATGGGCGAAGTGAGTCTCCCGCTCCGCAAT
>JBFGHF010000253.1:0-6230 GCA_041578355.1 Acidobacteriota bacterium | reverse complement strand
GGGTGGCGGGCTGGCTGCTCTGGAGGATTTCCACTCCGCTGGCAGTGTCGACGAGCGTTGCCTTGATCCGGATTTCCTCCCCCAGCTGAATGTAGTTGCCGCGAAGCAATCGCCGGGCCCCCAAATCCTTTGCCAGCCTCACCGCGGAATCCGTGTCCACGCTCTCCGGCTCCCAGCCGCGCGAGGCGATTTCCTCCGCCCAGCGCCCATGGCCCATGATCGAAATGCCCGGAGTCCGCCTCAATCCGGTCTCGATCAAACCGGGAATTCCTTGACTGAGCCACCCGAGATCGGTCTGGCTGCTTTGCACCTCGAAGGGCGTCAAGACCAACATGACTTGGCTGCTGGTCGCGTCGGCAAGTCCTTGTGGCTGCTTGAAAGCGACCCGCGGAGTCGGACCCGGATCATCCCCAGGCCAACTTCAATCTGGCCACACTGCTTTTGGGCAAGGCCGGGGGATTCGACGAGGCTCGCGGGTACTTCCTCAAGGCGCTGGAAGTCAGCGGCGGTGACCCGACCGTGCGACTGGCCCTCGTCCAGGCGGCCCTGCAGGTGGGCCGAACCGAGGAGGGCGCGCAAGCTGCCGCCCCGCTGGAAGACTCGGCAGATGCCCGCGTGCTCTTCTCGGCGGGTCTTCTCTGGGCTCGGGCGGGAGACTACCCGCGCGCGATTTCGCTCTTCGAGAGCGCCGATCGCTCCCAGCCGGATACTTACGAGATCCTCTACAACCTCGGAATCGCACACTTCAACCGGGATTCGCTGGATGATGCCGCGGGCTACCTGGCAAGGGCCGCCGACCTCAACCCCGAGCCGGCCGAGCCTCACTTCCGGTTGGGTCTGATCGCCGCCGAGAAGCGCGATTTCGAAAACGCCGCCCTGGAGTTCCAGCACGCTCTCGAAAGAGATCCGCAGAGGGCCGATTTACATTACTTGCTGGGGCGCCAGTACTTCGACATGGGCTTTTGGGAAGGAGCCATGGCCAGTTACGGCCAGGCCAGCGAGTTGGAGCCGGGCCAGGCTCCCTATCTTCTCAGCCTGGGAAACGCCTGTTTGAAAGCAGATGAGTACGCTCGAGCGGCTTCCGCTCTGGAGCGGGCCGCGGCCCTCGATCCCGACACTCCTGAAATCGACCATCTGATCGGCTATGCCTACCGCGCCCAGGGCCGCTTCGAAGAGGCCCGCGGCTACTTCGAGAAACAGCTCGCAAAGACGCCCGATCACGTCGAGTCTTTGGCTCAATTGGGCTTCATCGCCCTGGAGACGGCCCGGCTCGACGAAGCCGAGGCCCGTCTGCGCGGAGCTCTGTCCCTGCAGCCCGACAACCCGACGACCACGCTCGATCTGGCCCGCCTCCTGGTCAAGCAACGGCGCTTCGAGGAGGCGCAACCGCTGCTCGAAGAAGTGATTCGTCTGCGCCCCGATCAAACACAAGCACACTATCAGCTCTTCCTGGTCTATTCGAGAACCCGACAGCGAGAGAAGGCGGGACCCGTTCTCGAGCGTTTCAAGATGCTCGAAGAACTCGACAAGAGCGTCCGCCAGGAGCAGAGGAAGATCCAGCGCTTGCGCGCGCTGGTTTATGCCCGCGGAGGTCCCGGGTCTTGAAGGTGATTCCAGATCAGGGCTTGACGGTCTGTGCAACGCCCGTCTCTTGGATCAACGAAAGCTCCTCTTGAGGGTGGTCGAAAACGAACAGCCCCACGGACCCCACACTCTGAGATCCATCCGCCTCGTTGCCGACGTAGAAAAGGAGAGCGCGGTTGAGTCGGACTCCCCTGGCATCTCGAGTCCCGGATCAAACCAGCAGTAGCGCCAGCAGAGGCTCCAATGGAATCGAAACACCAGTCGGGCGTCCACTTCCTCCGGCTCTCCGCCGACGGAACCGAAAGCAAAGGCACCATCCTCTTCCTTCACGGTCTCGCCGAATCGAGCCTCTGTTTCGAAAGCTTGATGAAGCGGCAGGAGCTCTGGGGTTGGGACCGTCTCGCGCCGGATCTGCCGGGGTACGGCAAAACGGCTTGGCGCGACCCGCCGCTTCCGATCGGGCGCCTGGTGGAGTGGGTCGCGGATTGGCTCGATCAGACCAATCCAGAGGACCGGCCGATCGTCCTCGGGCACTCCATGGGAGGCGTTATCGGCCAAATGCTGTGCGAAGCGCGACCTCGGGCAGTTCGAGCCTTGGTTAACGTGGAAGGGAACCTCTCCGCGGGCGACTGCGACTTCAGCAAAAGGGCGGCCGACATCGATCTCGAGGAGTTTCTCAGAAGCGGCCACCAGGAACTGCTGGATTGGACCTACCGGGCGGGCCGGGACGCGCCGCACCTGCGACGCTACTATGCCAGCATGCGCTTCGCCGACCCCGGCGCCTTCCACCTTCACGGGACCGAGTTGGTCGAGCTCTCTGAGACCGAGGAATTGGCGCATAGGTTGGCGAGGCTGGAGGTTCCGACGCTCTTCGTCGCCGGGCTCGATGGCGGTATGTGTCAGCGGTCCCAACAATTGCTCGATCGTCTCGGCATCAATTGGTCGGGAATCGAGGGCGCCGGCCATTGGCCGTTCGTCGATCGGGAAGACGCCTTCGTGGGGATCTTGAGAGCCTTCCTGGATCGCCCGGGCAAGCTGTAGCGGGGGTTCGTCTTCGTTCTCACCGGCGTGTTGCCCGAATCGCCAATTTTCCGGCGCCAGCACCCCAGACAGAGCCGCGTTCGTGAGAACGCGGATGGACTGCGAGGGGGATTTGTCTTGGTTCTCACGAACCAAGCTCTGTCAGGGGTGGCGGCCCCGCAGGCTGCCCGGCGCACCGGTTCAAGTCCAGGGCGTTTTGCAGCTGCCTGCCCAAGTCCGGGAGAGGAGCCCGCGAGGGGCCTCGGTTGTGCGCGGCGGAGAGTCCGCCTGGATTCGACCGCTGCCAGGGTGCTACCTTTTTGACTCTGTGGTGGTTTGTAGAGAGATGGCCTTTTCATGACCGATTTGACCGGTCGCATCGTCGAGTTCCTCAGCGCCGGCCGTCTCAAGACGGCTCTGGTTCGGGGCGAGTCCCGAAAAGGGCTCGCGGCCGTCGATGTCAACGGCCGCGAGCTGACGCTCAATCCCAAGCATGTGATCGTCCGGCACGAGTCGGTCTCGGATCCCGCCCGTTTCGGCGAAGAAGTGCAGCGTCTGGAACAGAGAGTCGAAGGGGCGCGTAGCGAGATCGACCTCGAGTTGCTCTGGGAGAGCCTCGATCCTCACGATCGTCCCGTGTCTCTGGATGAACTTGTCAGAGAGTATTTCGGCGAAGAGGATTCCGCCTATTCTTCTGCTCTTTTCCGCTCCATCATGGAGGAGCCGATTCTCTTCAAGCTCAAAGGCAAGACCATCCATCCTCTGAATCGCGACCAGGCGGCTGAACGGCGAACGGCGCTCGAAAGGCGGCGCCAGAAGAAGGCCATTCGAGACCGAGTCACGTCCTGGATGAGGGAGACACTGGACAACCCGGAAGAGGCCGCCGGAACTCCGGAAGGCCTGGAGACTGTGGCCGCCGATCTGGAGGCCTTTCTCGTCAAGAGACGCACCTCCGACGCCTCGCAGTGGCTGGCCCAGCTCGATCGCGAGCGCAATCCCCGCGAAATGGCCTTCGAGATTCTGCAGAGCATCGGTTACATCCCCGCTGACGCGGATCCGTTGCTCCTGGTTGCCGGCATCAATCCTCGTTTCTCGGCCCCCGCCCTGGCCCAGAGCGAGAACCTGGAGCCCTTCCCGGGCGAGGAGTCGCGCACGGATTTCTCGGCACTGGATGCCTTCAGCGTGGATGACGAAGGAACCGAGGAAATCGACGACGCCATCACGTTGGAAAAGGTCGAAGGCGGTCTCAGGGTGGGCGTCCACATAGCGGACGTGGCCTGTTTCCTCAATGTCACCGACCCGCTCTATCGGGAGGCGCTGGATCGCTGTTCGTCGATCTATCTGCCCAGCGGAACCGTGTTGATGTTTCCTGAGCGACTCTCCACCGATCTCTTCAGCCTGCGGCTCGGTGAACTCAGACCCACGTTGAGCTGCCTAGTGGATTTTGACGATTTCGGCAAGCAGGGGCGATGGAGATTCGTGCCCGGACAGATACGGGTTCGTCATCGGCTCAGTTACGCCCAGGTCGACGAGTCGCTGGGCTCCGCCGGCGACGAGAGTTGGGAAAGTGCAACGGGTCGGCTGGACGGCCTGACTCGAGTGCTGCGGACCAAACGGGAAGAGAACGGAGCTCTGAACATCGAACAGCCCGAGCTCAAGATTCTCGCCGACGGCGACCGAGTGAGGGTCGAGGTGATCCAGACTAGCAGTCCGGCAAGACGGATCATCAGCGAGCTGATGATCCTGGCCAACAGCCTTGCCGCTCAATACGCCTTTCTCAAGCAAGTGCCGATCATTTATCGGGCCCAACAAAAGCCGCGCGAGCGGGTTGCAGTGCCCCAGGAGTACGACCCCGTAAAGCTGTCCAAGGTCTTCCGTCACCTCAACCGAAGCAAGCTCTCCACGGTCCTGCAACCGCACTCCGGGCTTGGGCTGGGCGGGTACACACAGTTGACGTCTCCGATCCGCCGCGTGGTCGACCTGGTGATCCAGCATCAGCTCTCCGCTCATTTGGGGCGACGCGCTCTTCCTTTCGATCAACAGGAATTGATGGAGATCCTGAGCGCCGCCGAAGCGGTCCAAAACGACATCAAGACAGTCGAAAGGAAAGCCAACCGACTTTACCTGCTTCGCTTCCTGCAAAGCGAACACCTCGGGCGGAAGATGGACGCGGTGGTGGTGTTGGGCATCCGCTCGGGATACGTGGTCGAAACAACGGATTTGTACGTTCGGGGAGTCCTCAAAGGCCCCTCCGATCTGCGGCCCGGAGATCGAGTCACCGTGGAGATCGACGCCATCGACCCGGATAAGGACCGGCTGGTTTTCCGCTTGGCGGAGGTGGAACAGTAGGGCGCGGTTCAGGAGAGTCGTCGAATCCGCAATTGTGAAGGGCGTAGAGCGAAGACGAAGACCGAGACCGCGAGCGAGAGCGAGAGCGAGAGCGAGAGCCTGCAACCCGTAGACTTGAGTGCACTGCTTCTCCGGTCTTGCACAAAGTCCGGGAGGCGGCTACCCTCGCCAGGAGCTGAGGTGCCCCTTGACCAACCGAGAAGACTTCATCTTGATCGGGCGAGACGGTGAAATCACCACCCTCGACCGCGACCGTTTTGAAGCCGCTCTTGGAGACATGCCCGAGCGCAACAGAAAACGGCTCGAATTCATGTCGCAGGACCACCATCGGGTCCGCTACTTCGTGGTGGAGGAAATGCCGAGAATCGCAGTCCCCCTCTCGGCTGCTTTGATCGCCGAGAGGCTGGATCTGCCGGGGGAGCGCGTCAAGGTCATCCTCGAGGAATTGGAGCGCAATCTCTTCTTCCTGGTCCGCAATCCCGAGGGAGAAGTGTCTTGGGCTTTTCCCGTGACGACCGAGCCGACGCCCCATCACATGACGTTCAGCACGGGGGAGCGCCTTTACGGCGCCTGAGCCGAGGACGCGATCGCAACGCCTTTCGTGGAAGGGCGCCTTCGTAAAGAGAAGCTCAGCGTCCGGATCGACACCGAGTGTGCATGCTGCGGTCGGAAGCTGAGCGTCCAACTGGACGAACAACTCCGGGGCGAGGTGATCGAAGGCAACCCGGAACCGCTGGTCTTCTCCCCCGACGTCGACTGGGACACCTTCGACGAGCCCAACATCACGCACGCCTACTGACGGAACTCCTTATTCTTCTGGTCAGAGGAACACGCCCGCCGCCACCGAATGAACAGCTTCGAAAAGGCTGGCGCCTACCTGACGCTGCCACAGACCTGCGACCTCATGAAGCACGCCCAGAGCCTGCTCTTCGCTTTTTAGGTGGATTGAGAGCGAAGAGCGAGAAGCTTGCCGTCATCGTTGGCGCCTGGGGCGCCCGTGGCACGAGCATCCGTGCTCGTGATCCCCTTGGTCCGTGAGGCTTGTGGCTGGGGTCTTGGAGGGAGGGACGGCGGAGGTGGAGAGCCCCGAACCTCGAGCTCGGAGCCATTGACATTTTCCGCGAAATCGCCCACCATTATGCTCAGTCACTCCCGGCGCGCGAGCGCGGGCGGTTCGGCGGGCTTTGGGCGGCCCTGGGACCGGCGGGATGGGTACCGCGTCGATCGGTTGCGCCCGGAAAGGAGGTGATCCGGTGGATTTAGATAGTACGAGTTTG
>JBFGHF010000252.1:0-6232 GCA_041578355.1 Acidobacteriota bacterium | reverse complement strand
CCCGGGCAGCGACATCGTGCGGGACTTCACCCCCGACGGCTCGGCGGTGCTCTTCATCTCTCCGCGCAACGCTTTCACGCGACGTCACAATCAGCTCTTCACCGTGTCCCTCGAAAGCGGCATGCCCGAGCAGCTTCCCGTCCCTCACGCCTTCAAAGCGGCCTACTCGCCCGACGGCCGCTTTCTCGCCTACACTCCCCAGTCGGAGCGTTTTCGTCAATGGAAGAACTATCGGGGAGGAACGGTTTCCCGCATCTGGGTCTACAACGTCTCGAATCATCAGGTCGAAGAGATCCCTCAGCCGGAGGGACGCTGCAACGACACCGATCCGATGTGGATCGGCGGCCGCGTCTTCTTCCTTTCCGACCGAAACGGCGAGTTCAACGTGTTCTCTTTCGAGCCGGGGAGCGGGACCGTCCGCCAGATCACCCAGCATGAGGATTTTCCGGTTCTCAACGCTTCGGCCGGTGCCTCGCGCATCGTTTACGAGCAGGCCGGTCACCTCCATCAACTCGATCCTCAAACGGGCCGCAGCCGGCGCATGGTGATCGGGGTGGCGGCCGACCTCGAAGAGCTTCGCCCCCGCTACGTGCGCGGCAATCGCTACATCCGCTCGGCCTCGCTCTCTCCCTCGGGAGCCCGGGCCGTGTTCGGCTTTCGCGGCGAAATCGTGACCGTTCCGGCCAAGAAGGGCGATCCCCGCAATCTCACCGAGACGCCGCAAGTCCACGAACGCTATCCCGACTGGTCGCCCGACGGACGCTCGATCGCCTATTTTTCGGACGAGTCGGGCGAGTACGAGCTCCACGTTCGGGGCCAGGACGGCAAAGGCGAGACGCGCAAGTATCGGCCCGGGGGAGCCGGCTTCTACTTCAGTCCCAGCTGGTCGCCCGACGGCAAGAAGATCGCCTACTTCGACAACTCGATGAGCCTTTACTGGCTCGACCTGCAAAGCGGCGAATCGCACAAGGTGGCCTCTGAACCCCACTACGGCCCGATCCGCAACGACCACAGCGTGTGGTCTCCCGATTCCGAGTGGCTGGTCTACACCCTCAACACCGAGGCCTACATCCAGACCGTCTACGCCCACTCGCTGACGCAGGGCAAATCGTACCGAGTGACCGACGGGCTCAGCGAGGTCAGCGAGCCGGTCTTCGACCAGAGCGGAAAGTATCTCTATTTCTTCGCCTCGACCGACGCCGGCCCCGCCAAGCATTGGTTCGCCATGTCCAACAGCGACGTGCGCATCAGCCGGTCGATCTACCTGGCCGTCCTCGCCAAGGGTGTGCCATCGCCATTGGCCAAGGAGAGCGATGAGGAAAAAGGGACTCCCGCCGAAGCCGAGAAGGAGAAAAAGACCAACGGCGCGCAGGCCGAACAGGCGGCGGACGACGACTCGCCTGAATTCTCCATCGATTTCGAGGGACTCGACCAGAGGATCCTCGCCCTGCCTGTCGAAGCGGCCGATTATTCCAATCTGAGGGCCGGCGGCGCCGGACGAATCTACTACCTGAAAGCCTCCTCCGAGAGCGGCCCCTCCGGAGCGGGCTCCTCTCTTCAGATGTACGACCTCGACGATCGCCAGGAGGAGTCGCTGGCCTCCGGAATCCGGGCCTTCACTCTCTCCGCGGACCGCAAGAAGATCCTCTACCTGGCGGGCGGTAACTGGGGAATCTCCAACGCCGGCGCGAAGATCCAAACCGGCAAGGACCGCATCGCCACCGATGAGATCCAGGTCAGGATCGACCCCCGGCAGGAGTGGGCGCAGGTCTTCGACGAAGCTTGGAGAGTCAATCGCGACTACTTCTACGACCCGGGAATGCACGGCGCCGATTGGGAAGCGATGCGCGACAAATACTCGCCTTTCCTGCAGCACCTCGCGGTCCGCTCGGACCTCAACCGCGTCATTCGCTGGATGTGCAGCGAATTGGCGGTCGGGCACCATGGGGTGGGCGGCGGCGACCGACTGGAGAATCCCGAGCGCGTGGCGGGCGGCCTGCTGGGCGCCGACTTCGAGGTGGCCGACGGCCGCTATCGCTTCAAAAAGGTCTACGGCGGACTCAACTGGAATCCTCGCCTGCGCTCGCCCTTGACCGAGCCGGGGGTGGACGTTCAAGCGGGAGAATACCTGCTCGCCGTGCGGGGCCGCGATCTGGCGCCGCCGCTCAATCTCTACAGCCATTTCGAAGCCACCGCAGGAAAACTCGTCGAGATCACGGTGGGGCCCGAGCCGGACGGCAGCGGATCCCGCACCGTGTCGGTGGTGCCCATCGAAAACGAAAGCGGCCTGCGCAACCGCGATTGGGTGGAGGGGAACCTCAAGAAGGTCACCGAAGCCACCGACGGCCGGGTCGCCTACGTCTACGTCCCCAATACGGCGGGCCAAGGCCACGCCTACTTCAAACGCTACTTCTTTCCCCAGTCCAACCGCCAGGCCGTGATCGTGGACGAGCGGTTCAACGGGGGCGGACAGGTGGCCGACTACTACATCGACATTCTGCGCCGACCCTTCGTCAGCTATTGGAACACGCGCTACGGCAAGGACATCAAGACTCCCAGCGCCGCGATTCAGGGTCCCAAGGTGATGATCATCGACGAGACCGCCGGCTCGGGCGGCGATCTGCTGCCCTGGATGTTCCGCAAGTTCAAGCTGGGGACGCTGGTGGGCAAGCGCACCTGGGGCGGTCTGGTGGGCGTGCTGGGATTCCCCGCTCTGCTGGACGGCGGTTCGGTGTCGGCGCCCAACCTGGCGATCTGGACCGAGGACGGGTTCGTGGTCGAGAACGTGGGCGTTCCCCCCGACGTCGACGTCGAGCAATGGCCCGCCGACGTCATCGCGGGCCGCGACCCCCAACTTGAAAAGGCCATCGAAATCGCTCTGGAGGAGTTGAAGAAGAACCCGCCGCAAACCCCCAAGCGCCCGCCCTACCCGGTGCGGGCCAGGCAGTAGCGGGGTTGGCGGGTTGGTGGGTTTGGGCGCCTGTCGGCGGACCTCTCCGCCAATCCGTCAGCTTTTCGACATGACCGGTCGCTCGCCGTCCAGGGTGGCCAGCAGAAACCCGTAGCCCGCCAAAGCGGCCGGGATCAGCAGGTTGACCAGGGCCTGGGGCCCGTACCAAGCGGAGAAATCGACCGGAAACGGCGAATCGAGCAGGATCATCGCGGTGAAAAGCCCGACTGTCGCGCCCAGCAGGCCCACGCTGGTTCCCAGCCACACGAACAGAGCGACTCCGAGAAGATTGAAGAGGAGATTCAAGTAAAGGAGATTCGTACTCAAGGGTGCTCCGGCCACGGCGAAAAGCAGCACCGTGAAGGCGAAGGCCACCATCCTCTGCTTGAAGAGCAGCCTGAAGAGCAGCAGGATCAAGAGAATGGTCGCTGCGGCCTCCACGGCCACCGGGATGCGCTCCAGAGTGGTCCCCGCCAGCTCCGGAAGCCCCATCAAGCACTCCAATCGACCTACCTCGGGTGCAGGCACCTCCAGGCCCAGCCGCCCGGCGGTGATCGGCAGGAGCTGAAAGAAGCAGGCGCCCGCCAACCCTACGAACGTGCCCAGCAAAAGGTCCCGGCCCACCAGGGGGTCCTTCCAACGGCCCGCCATCAGGCGGGTCCAGGAAATCAGCGTGTCGGGCCAGAACCTTCTGATGTAAGGCTCGGCCGCGACGTAGACCAGCCAAATCACAACCGCTTGGTAGAGGACACCCTCGAAGTCTCGCCTGAAGAGAAAGAACTCCCAGCCCGCCTGGCTCACATGATCGGCCAACAGCATCCAGGAGACCACCAGCGCCGCCACGAAAAACAGTGCCAGTCGCATTGCACCGCGCCGGTCGCCCCGCCCCCGCGCCAGGTTGCGGCGGGCCAAGAAGGCGCCTCCCGCCAGAATGCAAAGGTTGACCAGGACCGTCGCCAGATTCACGACCCAGGCCACGCCCGAAGGCCGACCAATGGGACTGCGTTCCTGACCCGTCCAAGGCCCGACGATATGGAAATAGGTGACCCTGCCGCCGAACGAGGCGGCTTCCACACGGATTTCCGGCTCGTCGCGGTCCGGATAGCGGCCCTTCCAGGCCAGTCTCAGATCGCTGTTATGCATCGGGTTCCGCGCCGGCTCGACCCGTTCGAAGTTCTCGAAACTCAAGCCGGCTTGCTCGAAAAGACGGCTCCAGATCTGCTCGACCGCTTGTTCGCTCGCTCCGTTCGAACCATCGGCCCAGCCCTTCTCCTCGTTCGAGGTCGTTTCCGGCGGGACCGCGTCGAACCGGACCAGACGGCCTGCCGAGTCGAGCAACACGCGCACCATTCCCGTCTGTTCCAAACGGGGATCCCAATACTCCACTCGGCTGCTGTTTACAGGAAGCATGGGACCCTGGGCGGCCCGGTACCAGACCAGGACGGGCGCGGGCCGCGCCCGTCGCAGGTCCACCCACCAGTAACCGCTTCCCGACTCCCGCTCCAGATAACGCAGAATCGACCCGAAGTAGGTGAAACCGGATGACTCGTAAGCCGGGGGCGCGAACCCCAACTTCCGAACCAACTCCCGGGCCTGATAGGCGAGCACCTGAGGGGGCAGTGGGGAGTCCGTGAAAGCCAACAACCGATTGCCGTTGGCCAGAAGGCCACCCAGGATCAAAAGCAGGAAGACGCCGCCCAGAAGCAGCATGGCGGTCTTTTTCCGCAGGGCGCCCCCGCTCCCGGCGGCCGCCACCATCTCAGGCGAGGGTGTTTCGCCCGCCGCCAGCGCCATTGCCAACGGGTCGCCCCCTGGCAGCGAGGCCAGCACCTCGAGTCCCGAAGCGGGTCTGCGCTCGGGAGCCTTCTCCAGGCAGCGCAAGATGACGCGCTCCACCGCCGGGTCGATCTCTCTCACCAGTTGTCCGGGAGCGGCGGCCTGCGGATCCTCGTGAAGCCGACTCAGTTCTTCGATGGTATCCGCCCGGTGAGCACGTTTTCCCGTGAATATCTCGTAAAGCACCAGCCCCAACGAGTAGAGGTCGCTGCGAACCGACACTTCCCTTCCCTTGAGCTGCTCGGGCGCCATGTAAGCGGGCGTTCCGGCCACTTCGGCCGTCGCTTCGCCGGCGATGGTCGCAAGGCCGAAATCGGTGATCTTCACCCGGCCCTTCCCGTCGAGCATGATGTTGGCGGGTTTCAGATCGCGATGAAGAACTCCCTGCTCGTGAGCCGCGGAAAGACCCGCACAGATTTGCCGGGCGATCTCGATTCCCTTGTCCGAGGGCAGTCTCCCGATTCTGCGCAAAAGAGAGGAGAGGTCTTCCCCGTCGATGAACTCCATCGTCAGGTAGTGCCTGCCTTCCGATTCACCCAAGTCGTGAACCCGGCAGACGTTGGGGTGGGTCACCTGATGGGCCAGGCGAACTTCGTTGTGAAAGCGGGTCAGCCAGATCGCGTCGGAGGCCAGTCGGTCGGGGATGAACTTGATGGCCACGGCGTCGCGCAACTTGAGGTCCTCGGCCCGGTAGACCTCGCCCATCCCTCCGCGCCCCAGCATCCCGACGATGCGGTATCGGCCCGCGAAAAGGGTGCCGGGCGCAAACCGACCTCCCTCGATGGAGTCACTGGAGATCGCCGAGGGCGAGAGCGCCTCTGCGCCGGCGACTTGCGTCTCACTGTCGAAGACGGACTGGGACAGCCCGCAGTGGGGGCAGAATCGGCTTTCCTCCGGGACCTTCCCGGAACAGGCCGGGCAATCGGACATAGCGACCGATGGTAGCACCGCGTCGGTCTCGGGTCACTTCGCCGCCGGAGTCGACTCTGCAGGCCGCCTCGAATCACCAAGTCGGCCCGGCGCTCCGCCCAACCACACTCCGCTAGAATGGCTGTACATGAAAAGCCTGTTTCGATGCTGCGCCGCCCTGCTGCTCTTCTCGATGCCGCTGTTTGCGGCCGGCGCTCAAGTCAGGTATCTGGCCAACGAGGGTTTTCTGCTGCAAGGAGGAGGAAGGAAGGTCCTCGTCGACGCGCTCTTCGGGCGCGGCCTCGACGGCTATGCCGCGGTGGACCCAGCCGTTCGTCAGGCGCTGGAGTCGGCCCAAGCGCCCTTCGACGACGTCGATCTGATTCTGGCCACTCACTTCCACGGCGATCATTTCGACGCCACGGCCGTCGCCGCCCACTTGCGCTCCAATCCGGGCGCCCACTTCGTATCCACTCCGCAGGCCGTGGAGCTCCTCGGCCGGGAGCTGAACGACGAGCCGGCGGTCCGGGCCCGGGT
>JBFGHF010000251.1:0-6237 GCA_041578355.1 Acidobacteriota bacterium | reverse complement strand
TCGCCCGCGGTGCAAGCCCCCAGCGTCATCAGCATCAGAAACCCGCTCAGCTTGCGGCTCATTCGGGTATTCTAATCGAACCGGCGATTCCGGCCAGGCCGAATGGGATGCGGGATCGGGCGGGTCGGGGCCGAAGCATGAACAACGACGATCCCGTTCTCAGAGTGGAACGACTCAGCAAGACATTTCGCAGCGCCGACCGCGAGTTGACCGTGGTCCGCGACGTATCGTTCGAGGTGAAGGAAGGGGATTCCTGCGCCATCGTGGGACCTTCGGGAAGCGGCAAGACCACACTCCTGGGCCTCTGCGCGGGGCTCGATCGTCCCAGCAGCGGTTCGGTCAGGCTCAACGGCTTCGAGCTCAACGAGTTGGACGAAAACCAGCTTGCGCAGGTGCGCAACCGCTATGTCGGATTCGTCTTTCAGACGTTTCAGCTCATCCCCACCCTGACAGCTCGCGAGAACGTCATGGTGCCGATCGAATTGAGAGGCGTTTCAGGAGCAGCATCCGAAGCTGACGGGTTGCTCGAAAGGGTGGGTTTGCAGGACCGGCTCGAACACTATCCGGCGCAGCTTTCGGGAGGCGAGCAGCAACGGGTTGCTTTGGCGCGTGCCTTTATCAATCGGCCGCGAATTCTCTTTGCCGACGAGCCCACTGGAAACCTCGACGCCGAGACTGGACGCCACGTGGACGAGCTGCTCTTCGAGCTCAACCGCGATGCGGGAACGGCCCTGGTCCTGGTGACCCACGACCTGGACCTGGCCCGGCGGGCCCGAACGGTGATTCGGCTCAAGGGGGGCCGGATCGTCTCGCACGACCGCTCCAGCCCCGAGTTGGCGGAGAAGATGCAGTAGTTGTCACGCTCCGGTTGAAACACGGAGGTCGCAGAGGACGCGCAGACTGGCGAGTAGAAGATTGAAGATTCCGAAGTCGCTTCTCAACCCCTGGACCTGGCGGATGGCTTGGCGGGACAGCCGCTCCAGCCGGGGTCGGCTGTTGCTCTTTGTCTCTTCGATCGTGCTCGGCGTGGCGGCGCTGGTGGCGATCGGCTCGTTTCGCGAGAACGCCGACCTCGCCATCGAACGGGAAGCCAAGAATCTCCTGGGAGCGGACCTGGCTCTGCGCGGCCGCCGCGCGTTCGACGCGGAAAGCGAATCGCTCTTCGCCCGGCTTGGCGAAGAACGATCACGCCAGACGCACCTGGCCTCGATGGCCTATTTCCCCGAAAAGGAGGATTTCCGACTGGTCGCACTCCGGGCCGTCGAGCCGGGTTATCCTTACTACGGGACTCTCAAGACCGAACCCGCTTCGGCGGCGGTCACCTTTTTCGAGGGCCCGCAGGCACTCGTCGACGACGGCCTCATGCAGCAGTTCGACGTGGAGGTCGGGGACCAAGTGCGTTTCGGCGAAGAAACCTTCACGGTGGCCGGGCGGCTTTTGGAGGTCCCCGGTGAGGCGATGGCGTGGAGCGAGGCCTTGCCGCGGGTGTACATCCCCCTGGAATCGCTGGACGCCACGCAATTGGTCCAGCCCGGAAGCCGGGTCAGCTATCACATCTTTTTCCGCTTCGATCCGCAGGCCGACATGGGCGCCGTGGTGGAGGGGATCGAGCCGGATCTGGAAAGGCTACAACTCCGACCCGACACGGTGGAGCGCCGGAAACGTTCGCTGGGTCGCATCATGGCCAATCTGAGCCGTTTTCTGGGCCTGGTGGGATTCATCGCCTTACTCTTGGGGTCGGTCGGAATCGCCGCCGCCATCCACTCCCACGTCCGCCAAAAGCTGGGCACGGTGGCCATCCTGAGCTGTCTGGGGAGCTCGTCGCGCCAGACCTTCTCGATTTATCTGATCCAGGCGGCCGCTATGGGGCTGATCGGAGTAGCCGCAGGCTGTTTGTTGGGGTTGCTCGTGCAGTTCTACCTGCCGATCCTGCTGGCGGACTTTCTGAGCTTCGATCTGCCCTTCGAGTTTGCCTGGAGCGCGATACTGACTGCGGCTGTGATCGGCCTCTGCTTGACGCTGCTCTTCGCCCTTCTACCTTTGCTTCCCCTGCGCCGGATCTCGCCGCTGCGGGCCCTCAGGTCGGGGTACGAGGAAATCCGTGGCCGCACCGACCCCTGGCTTTGGGCGGCGGGTGGCGCTATTTCCTTGGCGATCCTGGGCTTCGCCATGGCGCAGACCACTCGTTGGGAGACGGGCTTGGGTTTCTTTGCCGGACTGGTGGTGACTTTCCTGCTGCTGGCGGCAACAGCCCGGCTTTTGATGTGGGGCGTGCGCCGTTTGTTCCCGGCTCGATGGCCCTACGAGTGGCGTCAGGGCATGGCCAATCTTTTCCGTCCCCAGAACCAAACGGCTCTTCTCATCCTCTCCTTGGGATTGGGCACGTTCCTGATCGCCACTCTGCAGGTGGTTCAGGCCAGCCTTCTGTCGCAAGCGGCTCTTCTCGACCGCGACGAGCGGCCCAACCTGGTCTTCTTCGATGTCCAGCCGGACCAGGTGCAGCCAGCCATCGAATTGCTGCGAAACAGGCGGGCCCCCATCTTGCAAAACGTGCCGATCGTCACCATGCGCCTGGCCCGGATCAAAGGGCGAACCGTGGACGAATTGCTGGAGGAGGACCGTGAACGTCGCCGCTGGGCCTACACCAGAGAGTACCGGTCCACCTACCGCGACCATCTGATGGACTCGGAAACCGTGGTGGCTGGAACTTGGCAAGGCAGGGCGGAACTCGGCAACGGGCCGGTGCCGATCTCGCTGGAAGTGGAGATCGCCCAAGATCTGGATGTCGGCCTCGGGGATGAACTGGTCTTCGACGTACAGGGGATTGAACTCGGCACGCGGGTGGGGAGCCTCAGACGGGTGGATTGGGATCGCTTCCAGCCCAACTTTTTCGCCGTCTTTCCGGTGGGTGCGCTGGAGGCTGCGCCCAGTTTCAGCGTGATTGTCACACGAGTGGAATCGACCGAGCGGCTGGTGGAATTGCAGCGGTCGATCGTTCGGCGCTTTCCCAATGTTTCCACGATCGATCTCAGTCAGATTCTAAAGACGGTGGATTCGCTGCTCGACAGGGTTGCGGCGGTGGTCCGCTTCATGGCGCTTTTCAGCATCCTGACGGGGCTGGTGGTCCTGGGCGGCGCTGTCACAACGAGTCGCTATCAGAAGATCAAAGAAGCCGTCCTCCTCCGGACTCTCGGGGCCTCCCGCGGGCAGATCGTCAAGATACTGCTGATCGAGTACCTTCTGCTGGGCTCGCTGGCGACGCTGGCGGGACTGGGACTCTCACTGGCTGCGAGCTGGGCTTTGACGGCGCTGGTTTTTAAAACCGACTTCAGGGCCCCGCTGGCGGCGCTGGCCCTGCTGGCGGCGGGCACGGTGTCCCTGGTCGTCGCCATCGGAGTCGCCAACACACGCGGAGTCTGGAGCCGCCCGCCGCTCGAAGTGCTCCGGTCGGAAGCAGCGATTTAGGTTCGAATCCGGCAGTGCTCAACACGGGATCCCGAACACGGAGGCGGCGAAGCGAATTTGATTCACCCGGAGTACGGAAGACGGAGGACCGAAGACGGAAATCTAGAGCCCGACCTCGGGCCGCCGATCCTTCAGAAAGTGCTTGCGCGCCGGCGCCTCGTTCAATAGTCCGAAATCGACGTCGGCGTAGAGAATGTGCTCTTCGAGCAGGGGCGCACGGGCGATCACCCGGCCCAGGGGATCGGTCACGAAGGACTCTCCGGCGAAAGTCAAACAGGGCTCTTCACCGACCCGGTTCGCCAGGGCGGTGAAGTAACCGTTCTGAAAGCCCGCGATCTGGAGTTCGGCCTCGAAGACTCCTTCAGGCCATTCTCCGACCGATCCGGCCTGCGGCACGACCACGAGTTGGGCGTCCTGCTTGCCCAAGCTGCGCATGTACTCGGGATAATGCCGATCGTAACAAATCGCCACCCCCAGCCTGACTCCGTTCAGATCGACCGTTACCGCCCCGCGATCGCCGGGAGTGTAGTAGGCCTGCTCGTGAAAACAGGGCGCCTCGATGATGTGAACCATGCGGGCCACCGCCACGATGCTTCCGTCCCAGGCGATCACCGGCGAAGAGTCGTAGCAGCGATCCCCTTCCCTTTCGAAGAGGTTGATGACAACGTTGACTCCGAGATCGGCGGCCCGCTTGCAAAACCGATCGGTTGTCGGGCCGGGAACGGTCTCGGCCCAATCGAAGGCGGCGGGACATTCCGGCCATTGAGGGAAAAAAGGCAGAAAGGCCAACTCTGGAAAGACGACCAGGTCGGCGCCTTCTTGCGCGGCCCGTTCCAGAGCGGAGAGGCCGCGCTCCAGGTTGCCTGGCAGATCTTGTGAGGCTTTCTGCTGAACGAGTGCCAGCTTCATCCGAATTCTCCTTGCTGCAAGGACCGTTGCGTTCTTTCCCAGTCGGCGGGAGTGTCTATGTCGACGGAGGCCTGGGGGCAGCTCAGAGAAACCACCCGCCGCGGATCTCTCTCGATCACCGATTTGGCGCCTCGGTCGCCGGTCAAGTCAGTCAACTCCGGGAAAACGGATCTCCCGAACACTGCGGGGATACCGCGGCTGCCGCCGTATTCCGCCGCCACGATGGCCCCCTCCCCCCGGCAGAAAAGTTCAACGAGCTGGTCGATGATTGTGCCGTTGACGAGTGGTTGATCGCAAGTGAGGAAGAGTGCTCCACGGGGCTCGGGAGTGCGGCCCATGAGGGAGTGAACGGCTCTTTTGATCGAGGTCGAAAGGCCCTTTTCCCAGTCCGGATTGAAGAGCACCTCGGAGGGGATTCCCCGCACCGCATCTTGAGTGGTCTGTTGATGTTCGCCGGCCACGATCAGCACCGAGCGACAGCTCGAACCCGCCGCCATCCTGGCGACCCGGCGGAGGAGGGTTTCCCCTTTCCAGAGCAGGAATTGTTTCGGGCGACCCAGTCTGGACGATCCCCCAGCCGCCAGAATCACGGCCCAAACGTCCCGGGCCTCCAACCTTGCCATCCCTTGAATCTTACACACATCGAGCCTCGGTCTGGTTGGGTGCCGCCTTGTTCCGTTGTGTCCCAGGGGGCTATAATCCCAGCATGGCCGAAGCTGTGTTTCAGATTCTCAAGGCGGACGGTACGATCGCCGAGGAGGCCGAACCGCCTGCGATTCCTCCCGAAGATTTGGTGCGGCTTTACCGAACCATGCTGCTCACCCGCAGAGTCGACGAGCGCATGGTGAAGCTGCAGCGACAAGGCCGGATCGGCTTCTATATCGGAGCCACCGGTGAGGAGGCCACTGTCGTCGGCCCCGCTTACGCTCTGGAAAGCAGCGACTGGATCATGCCCTGTTATCGCGAGCTGGGGGCGGCATTCTGGCGTGGGTATTCCCTGTTCGATTTCTTCTGCCAACTCTTCGGCAACAAGGTGGATCTCAACAAGGGTCGGCAGATGCCCAATCATTTCGCGTTGCCGCAACTTCGCTACGGCTCGATCTCCAGCCCGGTCGGGACTCAGATCCCGCAGGCGACGGGAATGGCCATGGCCGCGCGAATCACGGGAAGTGACGATGTGGTCCTCGTCTATTTCGGCGATGGAGCGACTTCTCAGGGGGATTTTCACGTAGCCGCCAACTTCGCCGGTGTTTTCCAGGCTCCACTGGTCATGATGTGTCGCAACAACCAGTGGGCCATCTCGGTCCCGCTCTCCCGTCAGACCAGTTCCGAGAGCCTTGCGATCAAAGCAAAGGCGTATGGCTTCGAAGGAATCCAGGTCGATGGCAACGATCTGCTCGGAGTCATTTCCGCCACACAGAAAGCGGTCGACAAGGCCCGCGGCGGCGGCGGCCCCACCTTGATCGAGGCCCTCACCTATCGTGTCCAGGCACACTCCACCTCCGACGATCCACGGGTCTATCGGGACGAAAAGGAAGTCGAACCCTGGACCAAGAAAGACCCGATTCGACGAGTTCGCACTTATCTGATTTCCGAAGGGCACTGGGACGAGGACAGGGATAAGGAGCTGGAAGAGGAAATCAAGCTGGATATCCAGACCAATCTGGAAAAGGCTGAGGCCATCGGTCCTCCCGACATTTCAACGATCGTGGAGGACGTCTACGACCAGGTGCCCTGGCATCTTCGAGAGCAATTGGAGGATTTCAAGGATCTCGAGGAAACTGCCGTGGAGCAAGAAGTCTAGACCTAGCCTGGGAAGGTCGAATCGATCTCCCGGGAATTTCAACCCCGCTTCAAAAACTA